>JAHBXU010000680.1 GCA_019636315.1 Planctomycetaceae bacterium
GACCTGATGTGGAATCGTCGTCTCGCGCAGTGAGACAGCCACCAGGCGCCGATTGGCTGCCTTGGTCGCCTTCTCCACCGCCAGCGGAACCTCTTTCGCTTTTCCGTATCCCCAGCCGACGCGACCGCTCTGATCGCCCACGACCACCATCGCGGCAAAACTGAAACGGCGACCGCCCTTCACCACGCAGGCGCAGCGACGAATCTGAATAACCTTCTCGGGGGAGTGGGATGTGGCGTCAGTCGACACGTGATGGCTCCGTAGAAGAAATTTGCATCGAAATATGGTGCGAAGTCAGGTGGCCTTGATGGACGCTCCGATTTGAGACCCGCGTCCGAAGATTAAAACTCCAGACCGCCCTCCCGGGCGGAATCTGCCAGCGCCGCAATCCGACCGTGGTACCTGTAAGGACCGCGATCGAAGGCGACCTGCTTGATCCCGGATTCGGCTGCGCGGGCAGCCAGAGCCTTTCCCACGCGAACGGCCGCTTCTTTGTTCCCATTATCCTGGGTTGGGCCGCCCAGTTCCTTCTCAATCGAACTTGCGGAAACGACCGTCCGGCCGGCCACGTCGTCGATAATCTGTGCGTAGATCTGTCGATTGCTGCGATAGACCGACAAACGCAGCCGCCCCGCCGCGCGGACCCGGTTCCGCACCCGATAACCTCGACGTTGCCGTTGCTTGGCAATTCGGCTTCTCAGTTTCATCTCCGTGTCGCTCCGATCGTTGCCCGCAATCGCCGGGACTTGTCAGGGAATTCTATATAACCGCGCCTGCCTGTCAGCCGCCACTGCCGAATGCCTTGCCAGCCTTGCGGCGGACGTACTCACCCTGATACCGAATCCCCTTGCCCTTATAAGGCTCCGGCGGCCTCACGTTGCGAATTTCAGCAGCAAACTGGCCGACCGCCTGTTTGTCGATACTCTTGATCTCGATGGTCGTCGGTGCGGGCACGTCGCAGAGCACCCGCGGAGGAATCGGCAACTTGACCGTGTTCGCATAGCCAACCTGGAGCGACAACACATTGCCGCTCAACGATGCCTGATATCCGACGCCCACGACTTCGAGTCGCTTGACGAACGGCTTTTGCACACCGGCGACCATGTTGTTGATCAAAGCCCGAGTCAGCCCATGCAGGGCTCGATTCTCACGCTGATCGTCCGGCCGCTTGACTTCGACTTTCCGCCCATCGGCGTCGAAAACGACCTTCATGCGGGGATGGGCCGCATGGGTCAACTCCCCGTGCGGTCCTTTGACAGTGATTGAGTTCCCGGAAATCGACACGTCGACCCCACTGGGAACGGCCACCGGCTGCTTTCCGATACGTGACATACCACTTCTATCCTGTCGATTCGCCAACGACTCTTGTCCCGACCGCGGCATAGCCTTATGCCGTCCGGGCTCCTACCAGACGGTACACAGCACTTCGCCGCCGACGTGCTTCTGCTGGGCTTCGCGATTACTGAGCACGCCTTGATTTGTGGACAAGACACTGATTCCCAGTCCGTTGAGCACGGGAGGCACACCGTTCAGGCCCGCATAGTGCCGACGTCCCGGCTTGCTGATCCGAACGATCTGCTGAATCACACGCTCTCCGTTCGGGCCGTACTTCAAATTGACCCGCAGAATGTTTTGCGGCACCTGCTCGACCACTTCGAAGTCCCAGATATAGCCTTCCCGCTGCAACACCTCAGCAATCCCGACTTTCAGCCGGGAGGAGGGAATATCCACGTAGGGGCGCTCGATCCGCAGTGCGTTGCGGATGCGGGTCAACATGTCGGCAATCGGGTCGGTCATCATGGCGTCTATCCTGGAATTCGCGGCTACCAGCTGGCTTTCTTTGCACCGGGAATCAGGCCGTCCAGGCACAGATTGCGGAAACAAATCCGGCAAATCAAAAACTTTCGATACACGGCCCGCGGGCGACCGCAGAGCTGGCAGCGATGCTCTTTGCGCGAGCTGAACTTGGGGGTGCGGTTCGCTTTCGCGATCTTTGATTTACTCGCCATGCCGGCTGATCTCAACTACAAGAGCTTCGAGGGTGTGGGAGGTGAGACATGTCGCCCGAGAGGAGCGGCCGCTCATCAGTTTAAGTCTTTCCGAAACGGAATTCCAA
Source organism: Planctomycetaceae bacterium (assembly GCA_019636315.1). Classification (GTDB taxonomy): domain Bacteria; phylum Planctomycetota; class Planctomycetia; order Planctomycetales; family Planctomycetaceae; genus JAHBXU01. Next base: position 2,117 of record JAHBXU010000680.1, read on the forward strand.
ACTCGGTAAGCAGGGCGCGGGCCTCCTCATCGCTGGTGGTGCTGGTCACCATCGTGATATTCATGCCCTGGATTGATTTGACGTTATCTGCGTTAATTTCTGGAAACACAACTTGCTCGTTGAGCCCCAGGCTAAAGTTCCCCCGCCCGTCGAAGGCCTTCGGATTCACGCCGCGAAAGTCACGAACTCGCGGCAGAGCCAGTGAAATCAAACGGTCGAGAAACTCGTACATCCGATGCTTGCGGAGCGTCACGCGGCAGCCGACTTCCATCCCCACACGCAACTTGAACTGGGCGATCGACCGTCGCGAACGCGTGATCTGAGGCTGCTGGCCCGTAATCCGCGCCAAATGCGTCACGGCCTCCTCCAGCAGCTTCCGGTCCTGCATCGACTTACCGACCCCCATGCTCACCACGATCTTCTCCAGTCGAGGTAACGCGTGAGGATTGGTGCGACCCAGGTCCGCGGCCAACTTGCCGAGGATCTTCTCTTGGTACTGTTGTTGCAAACGGGGTGTGGACATCGTCTCGTGATCTTGACTGAATCGACTTGCGTCGTGATGACCTTCCGGGGTCTCCCTGCCGACCTGCCCGGTACGCATCAGGACTTGGCATAAGCCTTCTTCGGAGGACTCACCGTACCTGCTCCAGACTGACATTTGCGGCAAAACCGCTCCTTCGCCCCCTCGGGAGTATACCGCAGCCCCAGCCGACTCGGCTGATTGCAGGACGAGCAGTAAAACATCACATTGGAACTTTGGATCGGCATCTCCAGATGGAGACGCCCTCCCTGCGGACTCTTTGGATGGCCGCGCCGCACATGCTTCCAGACGCGATTGATGCCCTGGATGAGAACCTTCTGGCCATTCTCCAGTACCTGCACCACACGCCGCGGGACGTCCGACTTCTCGTCGCCGGTCACCACAACGACCATATCGCCTTGCTTAATCTTCACCACGACACCTGCAGTAGGACTCGGTAAGTGACTCACATTGTAAGGATACGGCGTCCACGCAACGCCAGGCAGCCGCCCCTTCAATGACAAGCGGCTCTCAAACGACCTCACTT
>JAHBXU010000681.1 GCA_019636315.1 Planctomycetaceae bacterium
GGGGCTATGTGCTTGTACGCGGGGATAACTTCCTCGTGAGCCTGAACATTGACGGCGGCATTCCGCCGAATCTCGTCCCCACGATCGATGCGAGTGAGTTGCTCGACCGCGGCCGTTACGAGTTGCTCAATGTGGTCTTCCCGCTGCCTGGCGCCAACGTCACCGAAGTCGCTGCCGAAGTCGACAAGTTGAAGGGGCCGCAAGGAACAGTCGTGGGGATGACCGCGACCAACTCGCTGATTGTCACCGACATTGGCGTGAATCTCCGCAGGATTCACAAGCTGGTGGCGAATATGGCGCCCGGCTCTGAAGATATGGTGTTCCGTCCTTATTCGTTGAATAACATCTCCGCTTCCGAGGCCGAGTTGCTCATCAAGCAGATGCTGGGGGTCGCCACCGGCGTCACCAACGTCAGTTCGAACTCATCATCGCGCGGCGATTCCGGCTCGCGGTTTGACTTCTTCCGGTCACGCGATCGCGAATCGGATCGTGGCTCGGCCCCGTCCGCCCCGGCCGTCAACCTCTCGCGGGCCCGGATTGTCGCGGATGAGCGGACCAACCGGTTGTTGGCGACGGCCTCTCCGTCCGAGCATCGCATCATCGAGGAGGCGATCAAGACCATTGATGTGGAGGCGACCGGCAGCTTCCTCAGCAAGAAGCCCTATCTGTTCACCTATTCGGTGCAGAACGCCGACGCGCGCGAAGTCACCAAGTCCATCGACGCCATTATGCCGGGCGTCGTCCTGAATCAGGACGGCCGCAACGGGCTGATCAACATCATGGCGACGCCGGAGCAGCACGAGAAAGTCCGCGACCTTATCCATCGATTGGATGGCGCTGGGGGAGGTGCACAAGTCGCCGTCATCCCGCTCTCCAATATGGACCCGTCCCTGGCGGTCCTCACGTTGCAGGGCATGTTCATTCGCGAATCGACGAATGCCCCCACAATCCAGGCTGACCTGGTCGGCCGGCAGGTGATGGTTCGCGGCACCGAAACGCAGATCGTCCAGATTCGGCAGATCCTTCGCGACCTGGGCGAGGACGGCACCGGTACCGGGCGTTCGAATCGGGGGCCCGTGCGAACATTTAATCTCAGCAGCCGCGATCCGGCCGAAGTGCTGCCCATTCTCGAACAGATGTGGCGTGTGCGGACCGGCAGTTCGATTCGCGTCGTGAATCCTCCGAGCCGTGGCGGCAGTGGTGGACCTCGCGTGCTCGACGGTCAACCTGCTCCGCGCAGTACGCCTTCGCCTGACGAAACGCCCCGTTCCTCAACCCAGGAAAGACCGCAGGGAGCTGACGGGCAAGAGCAAATAGAGGACCGACTGGGAGCGGGCCTCAGCCGCCCGCATCCGACGGACCGGTACGCCGTGAGTGTGGAAATCGATTCGGCGGACGCTGCAGAATCGGAAGATGCTGCGAAGCCGCAATCGGAAGCCGCCCCGACAACAAAGGACCAGTTGACGGCGGTTGAGGAGCCGGTCAGCCCGATTGAAATCCGGGTTCTGGGTGGCGACTTGATGATCGTTTCCGAAGACCAGCAAGCGCTGGATGCCGTCGAACGCATGCTGGAAGACGTTCTGCATGCCATTCCTCCACGGACGGCCTGGACCGTGATCCCATTGCAGTCGGCCGACGCGACCGAAGCCGCGGCCATGCTTGAGCAACTCTTCCCGGACAGTACCGTCAGCAACGTGAGCAGCTCTTCCAGCGGTTTCCTGGGAACACTCACCAGCGGGATGTCTTCGTTCGGGAGCAGCGTCGGACAGATGACGGGATTGAACAGTCTCGGGACCGGTCCGCAGACGTTGCGCATCATCCCTGAAGTGCGACTCAATGCCCTGTTCGTTTCCGGCCCGGCCTATCGGGTGGACGAGGTCCGACAGATGCTCGAAGTGCTGGATGCCTCCGGACTGAGCGAGTCGTTGCGTGACCGTGTGCCTCGGATGATTCCTGTGCGATATGCGGACGTCAGTGAGGTGTATGAGATTGTCAAGAGCGTGTACGAGCCGGAGATGCAATCCCGGTCGGCCGCGCCGAATCCTGCGGCCGGATTCGCTGCCATGTTCGGCGGTGGCGGTCGTGGCGGGCGAGGCGGCAACAATGAGGACAACAACAATGTGACCGGTCCCAAGGTGACGATCGGTGTAGACCGCAACTCCAGCGCTCTGGTGGTCTCGGCCAGCGAAGCGACGTTTCTGGAGATCGATCAACTCGTCCAGTCGATCGACGGCGCGGCCCGGGAGGCCCGACGCACGGTGCAAGTTCTGTCTCTACAGAATGTTAACGCATCAACAGTCCAGTCGTCGCTGACATCTCTGATGCCCAAAGTCACCGTTTCCACAACGAGCAGCCGCTCGTCATCATCGAATTCGTCGTCAGGTTCGTCGCCGTCCCGTGGTTCCGATTCCTCGGACGCGGATGCCATGCGCCAACGGATGGAGTTCTTCCGGCGTATGCGTGAGGGAGGCGGAGGCGATTCCTCCGGAGGCGGAGGTCGCGGCGGCAGCCCGTTTGGAGGTGGAAGCTCCTTTGGTGGACGGGGGTTTGGCGAATCCGGCGGTCGCAGTTTTGGAGGATTCGGAGGCTTTGGAGGCCGCGACAGTGGAAGTCGGGGCGATCGAGGACGTGGAGGCCGCTGACTCCGAAGAGATAAGGCGCCGAAAGACGGCCAACACGAAATCCTCCTCACCGAATTCGGATGCTGGCGCGTTCCGCGGCTGACGTCCAATGTCGGTGGCCCCAGAACCACACCCAGAGCGGTTCGACGGATTCACAAACCCGCGAGGGACTGGCGCGAAGCACCACGATGTTCCCCTCCATCCGGGCGCTGTGGAATCGACTGACTCTGGGATAAACGACCGGCCGGCGGTCGACCCGTCCCCCTTCATCAAGGAATGAAGCATGGAAATCGGAGGACTCCTCCTGAGACGCGGGCTAGTCAGCCAGCAGCAGATGGAACTGGCGCGCGCTAAGGCGAACGGTCGCCGCGTCGATCAGATTCTGGTCGAGATGGGGGCCGTGAAGGAGGAAGACGCATTGCTGGCGCTCGCCGAAGAACTCGGCATGGAGTATGTCGATCTGACTAACTTCCAGGTCGATACGGAACTCATCTCCCACTTCCCCATCAATGCCATCTTCCGCCACGAAGTGCTGCCACTGCAGCGCGTGAACGGCCGCG
>JAHBXU010000682.1 GCA_019636315.1 Planctomycetaceae bacterium
CACCAGGCCGACGCCGCAACGGACCAGCTGATCGGCGATCACCGATCCCAACGCGCCGCAGCCCACGACCAGCGCCCGGCTCCCGCAGATCTTCTGCTGACCCTCTTCGCCGATGCCGTCGAACAGGACTTGCTTGCGATAGCGCGGCAGGACTCCGGACATTGCGTCGTGATGTGCGGTTGATTGCAGACTGAGAACTCCCTGTCGAAGTATATGCATTGAACCAACCTGTGCCCATGTGAGAGTCGCAGACGATTCTGCAAGCCGCAAATCCCGCAAACACCGCTTGCCGCAGCGCGTCTACCAGAGTCAGACTCCCCCTCCGCGCAACACGTGCTGAATTGGATGAGGCACGTCACCAGATCGTTCCCGCAAGGAAGCCCGCATGTCAGTTGCTAAACCGGACGGCACCAAGATCATTCTCCCCCGCACCGGCGCCGATGAGTTCTGGCAAACCGTCCACGAGCACTATGCCGGCGACAATTCGCGCGTGTGGAAGTATCTGGCCATGCTGGCTCTCCGCGAAAACGCCGGCTGGCCGCTTGACCGCATCGGCGACGTCTTCGGACACCCCAAGGGGCACGTCACACGCTGCCTGCGGCAGATCAAACAGGAACTCCGCGGCCGGTTTCGACTCGCGCCCGAGTTCCTCGATTCTGACGACGGACAGTTCGACATGTGACACCCGTGGCATGAACTACTCGAGATCTTCCATCTCGTTTCATGTGTTGGCGAATCGAACGCCCCCGATGCTCCCCACATTTAAACCGCCATGCAACTCCAGCGTCTCCCCATATCCGACCTGCGGCCCGCCCCCTATAACCCACGCATCACGCTCCATCCAGGTGACGCCGCATTCGAGAAGTTGAAGCGTTCGCTGGCCGAGTTCGATCTCGTCCAGCCGATCGTCTGGAACCGACGTACCGGGCACGTCGTCGGGGGTCATCAGCGGCTGGAGGTTCTCAAGTATCAGGGCGAAACAGAAGTCGATTGCGTCGTGGTCGACCTGCCGCTGGAGCGAGAGAAAGCGCTCAACATCACGCTCAACAACGCGTCTGTTGCCAGCGACTGGGATCCCGACAAGCTGGTCGATCTCCTGGAAGACCTTCATGACCTCCCCGACTTTGATGCCACGCTGACCGGCTTCGACGAGCAGGAACTGCAGGACCTGCTGCTGGCGCCGGCCACCAGTGATTCCGAGAGATTGTCGCCACTCAGCAATCCCGACGAGGCCATTCAGATCGTCCGGGCCATCTTGGAAATCCCCGTCGATCGCTGGGACGACATCCGCTCCCGTCTCGACAAACTCCTCGCCGAGGAACCAATGATTCATCTGCATCTCCGCATGCCGCGAAGCATGGACTCGATCGCAAGCTAATCAAACGATCAGACGCGTCGACAACCTCCCGGGATCAATCCACCGACCATCCTACCCACTTCTGATCACTCCCATGCAGCTCACCGTCTCCCACGACTTTCTTCCCAAACAGAACTCCACGCGAGCCGCGGTTGTGATGGACCACTTCGGCATCGGCTTTGAACAAGGGCGGCATGTGATCGCAGAGAACCTGGACCTGCCGATTCGGCCGGGAGACGTCGTGTTGTTCACCGGCGCGAGTGGCTCCGGGAAGTCTTCCTTAATGCGGGCCGCCGCAGCACAGCTCACCGTGCAAGGCGATTCGGCAGCCTCCGACGCGCAGCTCTTCACTCTCAACAGGCAAGACTCATCCCTCATCAACATCGACGACCTCGATCTGGGCGATCACATCCTCATTGAGCGGCTCCCGCTCCCCGCCACGGAAAGCATGCAATTGCTCTCTGCATGCGGATTGGGAGAAGCGCATCTCATGCTGCGGACGCCAGCCGAACTCTCGGACGGTCAGCGCTATCGTTTCCGCCTCGCCTGCGGACTGGCGCAATGCCCCGCATGGATTCTCGCCGACGAATTTACGGCGACGCTCGACCGGACATTGGCCAAAGTCGTCGCGTTCAACCTCCGCCGCCTGGCCGACCGCACCGGCGCCGGGTTTCTTCTGGCGACCACGCACGAAGACATCGTGGACGACCTGTCTCCGGACGTTCACGTTCATTGCCGGCTTGACAGCGAGATAACAATCGTGCGAAGCGAGGAATGCAACGCAAACCGTTCCGACACTCCGCTCAAAAAAAAACAATCTCCTTCGCTCCCGACCTCTGGATCAGCCAGGCGTCCAAATCGGACTGGACGTATTTTGCTCGGTGGCATTACCGGAGCCATCATGTGGGGTTTCCTCGCTTTGTGACGCTGCTGTGGCATGGGGACGAGCCTGTGGGCGTGTGTGTGTTTGTATCGCCGCCCATTTCGCTCAAGCAGCGGAACCGGTACTTCGGCCGGAGCGGGCGGTGGGAGCGGACGTCGATGCGGGCGCTCAACCGGCAGTTGGTGATGCTCTCGCGGGTGGTGATTCATCCAACGTATCGCGGGGCGGGGATCGCAGCGCGGTTCGTGCGGCGTTCGTGTGAATTGTGTCCCTATCGCTGGATCGAAACGCTCACGCAGATGGGACACATCAACCCGTTCTTTGAGACGGCCGGGTTTGTCCGCGTCGGCTCGTCCCGTCCGAAGGATCACGATCGCATCAATCATTCCGTCATCTATGGAGGCCGGCGCCACAATGCCTCGCGAGGACTCATCTCGGAAGAAACGCACCACAAAAGCCGCTACGCGGAGCCGGTCTACTACGTCTTCGACAACCGGCGGCAAGCCGCGCGCGAGTCGCAGGAAGCAGGGCAGGACGACATCACCTGACGCCGCAGGGGATGGCGCCAATGCGGCCGTGACATCGTCTATCGACAGCAGTCCGGCGGGAGGTGATGCGGCGGCCGGTTCGCAGTTGTTCCCCACGGCCTCTCATGCGAAGCGGCTCGTTCCGGCAGCGCAGGAATCGTATCTCCATCTCCTCACACGCGGTGCGTCGCCGGCCGCCGCGTGCGGTCAGATCGGGATGTCCGTGCTGGATGTGCTGGCGACGATCGAACAGGACGAGGCGTTTCGCCTGCGATTGGAACAGGTGAACGTGCTGCTCAGCCAGAATGTTGCCGCTGCGCTTTACCGCTCCGCCATGGAGGGAAGCGTCTCGGCGCAGACGTTTTTTCTGAAGAATCAGCCGCCGCCCAACTGGCAGCCGGGCGA
>JAHBXU010000683.1 GCA_019636315.1 Planctomycetaceae bacterium
GCGCGGGGATTATGTCACGCCACGGATCATGTCTGTCAACCTGTCCACCGATCAAATAGAAAAACAGACCACCCCGAATGGAGAGCCGAAAACAAGCGAAAGGTTGGAGATTGCAAGGAAGCAAAGATAATGAGAGAAACTACCTCAACCCTTCTGCTCCCGAAAACTACCACGACCGATCCAGAATGTCAACAACCATCCGACGTCGACACACTTGGAGCGGCGGATTACGGCTCTCGTGATCGATCGTCGCAGTGCCGCAAGTCCCAAGCCGTCGGCTCTGCCGTCAGAACGACGAGGGGGGACGCCTCGACACTCCGAGCGATCGTCATTCCGAAATCAAATCGAATCACCGTTGTCCGACGGCAGAGCCGTCGGCTTGGGATTGGCGAGATGACGGCCGAGTAATTCAAATTATAGCGGCCCGTCCCGCGGCGTCCTACCACCCGCTCGGCAGGCCCCACACGCCGGGGGTGATGAGTTCCACGGAGTTTCCGGCCGGATCGCGAAAGTAGAGCGACCGCCCGCCGCGCGGCCATTCGATCTCATGCTCGATGGCGACCCTTTCGGCCGTCAGGTGCCGCCGCCAGGTCTCCAGAGAGTCAGCCGTAATGCCCAGAGCGAAGTGTCCCGGCCCCGTCGCTCCATGTGCGGGCAACCCGTCGCCGACGAGCGTCGTTTCCGGGAGGAAAGCGAGCAGCACATGCGCATCGCCCACGCGAAAGAACACATGCCGGCCCGCCTCCCGTCGGATCACCGGCAGCCCGAGAACTCCGCCATAGAAGCCCTCGGCTGCCGCGAGATCGTCCACATAGACGGCCGTCTCCACCACCGTCAGGATTTCCCGCCCGGTCGACGCGGCCATGCCGGCTCCTGTTTTGATCGGCTGTCAATTGCTCCCTGCAGGGGCAGTCAGAATGGATTGTAACAGCGAAATGATGATCCAGCAGGGATTGCGCGGAGGAATGCTCGACGATCCTCCCGGAAGTCGATCCGCCGTCGCATTCACTCCCAAGCCGACGGCTCTGCCGTCGAACGCCGCCAGGGACGTACTGACGCGCATCCGGCGAGACACGAGTGTCGGCCTCCCGTCGACCGACGGCAGAGCCGTCGGCTTGGGATCGTTTTGCGCGATGCTTTTAAACGTGCGAGCGGGCGTATGAAACCGTACGTGTCCCACCCGCGGCGAGCGCGTGCGATCATCGACCTGCACCAAAATTCGCAGCACATCAGTTCTCCGGAGACAGACGCGGCTCATCGGGGTCCTCCGCGACCCTCCAAGCGGCTGGCGTTGCACGGGATCCCTCGCGCCGCTCGACCGCCTCCTTTAGCTTCTTGAGTTCGCGCTCTCGCTCAAGGTCCTTGAGTTCTTTCATCGACTTCAGCAGTTGTTTCGCCGCTTCGTCATGCAGAATGCGAAGATAATCCTGTGGCGCGGTGTTGTGATCTCTGGGAATTCCCAGGGTATCCAGTTCTCTGGTCACCTGGCGATTGAGTTCCTTGACTCTCGGGTCATCGGCATGCAGCCGCTTCACCAGCTTGTGCTGTTCAGCGAGCAGTTCGTACAGCCGCTTGCTGATGAGGATCGACCGTTCGACCAGTTCCTGATCGCCGCCCGCCACTGTTTCCAGTTGATCGCGGAATTCCTTCGATTCCAGGTATGTCAAGACGTGCTGCACAGACACGTCCTGCCGCGCCTTCTCCATCGCCTGCAGGATGCCCTTGTGCAGAGCGACCTGAGCCTGAAGGGAGCGAATCTGAGCGTCCAATTTCTCGCGCCCTCCGGCGTCGGTCGAGTGCTGGTTGGCGTATTTTTCCACTGATGCACGTTGTCGTTCGAGTAACGACAATTGGACCCGAGTCCCTTCCGAGTTCCTGACGAAATCCGCGAGCCAGGATTCAAAGTATTCCGAGGGCGCCAGCGCGCCGAAGCCGGGCATCCCTTTCGCCTGGACTTCTTCGACGATTTTCCTGTTGATCTCGGCCAGCTCCGGATCATCGTCCTTGGCGTGTTCCAGCAGCGACAACTGCTGTTCAAACAGCTTGATGAGCGGCTTGATCGAATCCAGGCCCCGTTGACTCTGTGCCCGGTCGCCGTGGGCGATCGCTTCCGACAGTCCGCGGCACTCGTCGGACTCGAGAAACGCGTTCGCTCTCCGAGCGCCTTCGACTCGTCCGCCGGCCTTCGTTCCTGCGGCAATCTCCGCCTGAAGTCGTTCGTTCCATTCAATCCGCGCTTTCTGTTCGGCGATCTTGGCGTCTAGCAGTTGGAGGAACTGGGCGCGCCCCTCGTCGCTGTCAAAAATCTGTTCCTTATAGATGAGTTCCCGCGTCGCCTGGCGCTCCCCCCGCAGGGCGTCGACATACACGTCCAGCACGTCGCCAATCGATTGATTGTCACCCGAGGGAAGTGCATAGAGTCCGCGCAGATGGTCGATCTGCTGCTGGAGCAGCACCACCTGCGGATGCGAGTCGCCGAACGACTGCCGCAACTTGGTCTTCTCGATCTCCAGCTTGGTCAATTGATCGAGATGTTGTCCCAGTGAGCGCGTCACGCGGCTGTCCTGATAGACCTGCTCGATCGCGAGCAGCAGCGCGACCTTGCTGCCCCCTTCCTTGAGGCTCGCGTCGATCGTGTCCAGCAGCGCCGTCAGTTGCCGCTCCCTGGCATACAACTGGGAAAGCGTCGGACCTCCGGAGGGTTCTTTGCGTTCACTCGCATCCCTTGAGCCGCGGGACTTCGCCAGTGACTGTGACGTCTCGACCAGCTTCCGCGCTTCCGCCTGCTCGATCTCCTGCAACACGAGTTCCGGGCGATCGTCGAACAACTCGAATGCGGCATCCAACCTCTTGACTTCAGAAACCAGAGTCCGCGCGAGACTTGTGTTGCCCGCTTTCAGGGCTTTGCGCGCCGACTTCAGCATCTCCTGGGCTTTAGGATACTGGGCTTCGGATACGTGGCGATCGAGGGTCTTCTTGATGTTCGCACTCAACTCAGCTCGTCGTCGCTCCGCATCGCCAGGATGGTTGAGGGCGTGCGGTAGCGCGCCCCCAGCACTGTGAGGTCCCGTTGATTGAACGTCGCCACCTTTGGCCTCCTCAAGGTCAGCCGCTGGCGGCTCGTGCTCCTGCAGGAAGCGGATGAATTTGCCAAGCGCCTGCTGGAACTCCT
>JAHBXU010000684.1 GCA_019636315.1 Planctomycetaceae bacterium
CTGGCCGAGGCCTATCGCATTTCGCTCGCCCCACACAATCCACAGGGGCCGGTGAGCACGGCCGCGTCGCTGGAATTCGGCTTCTCGCAACCATCGTACATCATCTGCGAGACGGTGCACCAGGACGTCCCGTGGCGGCAGGACGTCGTCGAAGAGGGCTACATCACCGAGCGCGAAGGCCGCATCGTCCGTCCCAACATGCGGCCCGGCCTGGGCATCACCATCAACGAAGCCGAGGTTAAGAAACACCCCTTCGAGCAGGAACTCCCCCAACGCGTCTTCTACCGCGACGGCAGCGCGGGAGATTGGTGAGCGTCGAATGTCGGCGTGTGGTTCAGACACTGCGAGGAGATCCAGAACTGGAGTCCTCGATCTCTGGACACAGAAATTCCAGGAGATCCGATTCCTGATTTGACGTGGCCGGTATAATAATCCGGAGCCAGTGACGAATGGTTTGGTGGTGCGGTTCTTAAGGAGTTTCCCCGCATGTTTTACTTCGATCCGAAGTACATTTTGTTTGTGCTGTTGCCCGGTCTGATTATTTCCGGCGGGGCGAGTCTGATGGTACGGGCGGCGTTCAGCCGGTACTCCCAGGTACGGTCGCGGCGGGGCTACACCGGCGCCCAGGCCGCCCAGCGGCTGCTCGACGATGCGGGCATTCACAATGTGTCGGTCGTCGCGACCCAGGGGCACTTGAGCGACCACTACAATCCGCAAACGCACGAACTGGCGTTGTCGCCCGCGGTATACTCCAGCGATTCGCTTGCGGCAATCGGTGTCGCCTGTCATGAAGCGGGGCACGCCATTCAGCACGCCGAGCACTACGCACCGCTCGGGCTGCGGTCGGCCATCGTCCCGATCGCCGGTTTCGGCTCGAATTTCGGCCTGATTATGATGGCGGTCGGACTCTTCCTGCACCCGTACGTGGTGTTGCTCGGTGCAATCATCTTTTCAGGCGTGCTCCTGTTCCAGTTGGTCACGCTCCCGGTCGAGTTCGACGCCACAGCGCGCGCCAAGGCGCTTGTCGTTCAGGCGGGCATTGTGGATCCCGATGAGCGGTACGGCATCGACCGCGTGCTCAACGCCGCCGCGCTCACGTACGTCGCCGCCGTCGTGACGACCTTGCTGACGATTCTCTACTACCTGATCCGCTCCGGCCTGCTCGGCGGGGGACGGCGCGATTAACACGTTTGACATCGTCTCTTGAACTTCCTGAACGTCGCTTCCCAAGCCGACGGCTCCGCCGTCGGACGGTGATGGATAAGCCCTCTGGTCTCCAATGACTGGGTTCGGAGCGTCAGGCAACTGATGTCCGGGGGCAAAGCCGCCGGCTTGGGATTTTGGGAGGACTACCGGATGTCGGAGCCGCGAGCGTGAACGACCGGTCGCTCACGCTCGCGGCTCCGATTAGATGACTTGAGTCGTCCGTGAGGATCAGCTTGTGGACGGGCCATTCGTCGGAAACGAGACCACGGAAGTCCTCTTCGAGAATGAAAGCGTCCGCATCGAGCGGATCGTGTCGTACGGTCACACCAGCGCTCCGGGATTCTGGTACGATCAGGACGAACTCGAATGGGTCACCCTCCTCGCGGGCGAAGCACGGCTTCTGTTCGAGGGGGAGACGTCTCCGCTGTCGATGGCGCCGGGCGATCAGGTGACCATTCCCGCGCATCGACGGCACCGGGTCGAATGGACGACGCCGCGCGAACCAACCGTCTGGCTGGCAGTCTTTATCCGTGAGACCAATCCCCCAGCACCCGGCTCGCATCTGGTCTCCCCCAACCTTGGCGACAGTTGATCCATAGGAGTCACCATGCGCATCCCGTGTTGGCAGGTCGACGCGTTTACAAACCAGCGCTATGCGGGCAACTCGGCGGCTGTCTGTCTTTTGAACGGGAAGATGGAAACGGACTGGATGCAGTCTGTCGCGCGGGAGATGAATCTCTCGGAAACGTCGTTTGTCCGCCCGCTGGAAGAAGGGTTCGAGCTGCGGTGGTTCACGCCGCTGATTGAAGTTGACTTATGCGGGCATGCGACGCTGGCCGCGGCACATGCCTTGTGGACGGAAGGGATTGTCGACCCCGGTTCTCCGCTTCGATTTCACACGCGGAGCGGCTGGCTGACATGTACGCGGGTGGGTCGGCTGATCGAATTGGACTTTCCTGCACTTCCCGTGACCGAATCGACTCCGCCGCCGGAACTGCTGGAGGCCGTGGGAGCAGCGCCGGTTTTTGTCGGGCGGACACCGTGCGACTATCTGCTGGCATTCGAGGACGAATCGGCAGTCCGTGCGGTAAAGCCGGACTTTCGTCGTCTGTCGCAGGTCCAGACGCGAGGCATCATCGTCACAGCGCCCAGCGACGACAAGCGTTTTGACTTTGTTTCCCGATTCTTCGCACCCGCATTGGGTGTCGACGAGGATCCGGTCTGCGGTTCGGCCCACTGCAGTCTGGGGCCGTTCTGGAGCGGGCGGACCGGAAAGCAGTCGTTCACGGGGCATCAGATCTCCGAGCGGGGGGGCGTTGTTCACGTGCGCCTGAACAGCGACCGTATCATCCTCAGCGGCGAGGCCGTTACGGTTCTTCGCGGAGAACTCGTGTAATTCGCTTCGACCACGTTCTGACGGAAGCATTTCGTAACCCGACGTGTCCGCGAGGAAATACTCCCAAATCCGTCGCAGCCACGCCGGGCTCCTCTGGAGGAATTGCCTTTATGGGTGTGGTATGAGACTCTCTGTCCCACATTGAAGTTCGTCATCAGATACCGATTCTCACCGGATGCCGCCGATCGATGGTCGATACACTTGTCCGCGAACTGCCTCCCCGTCCGGCCCTGCGGATTCTCCTGACGTGGGCATCGCTGATCGTCATCATTGCGGGTCTTAAGGCTGCCGCGGCACTTGTCGTACCGTTTCTTCTGTCGTTGTTCCTGGCGATTCTCTGTGCCCCCGTCCTGCGGTGGCTTGGCAAGCGGGGTTTGCGCGAGCCGCTGGCGACGCTGATCGTCATCTGCGGCCTGTGTCTGGCGACGCTATTGCTCGTGATTGTGATGAGCCGCGCCTTCGATCAGTTTTTCTCCCTTTGGCCCGGTAAATACGAACCGCGCATTGGTCAGCTGACCAGTGACTGGAACGCCTGGATCGTGCGGACGGCGGAGCGCGCAACGTGGT
>JAHBXU010000685.1 GCA_019636315.1 Planctomycetaceae bacterium
CATGAAATCCACCATCGTCGTCGGGCTTGAAGTCCACGTTCAACTGCTCACACGGTCAAAGATCTTCTGCGGCTGCGTGAACCGGTTCAATCCGGAGGCGCCGAACACGCAGACCTGTCCCGTGTGTCTCGGTTTGCCGGGATCGCTCCCGGTGATGAACGACGAGGCATTTCGTCTGTCATTAATCACCGCGCTGGCGCTCAATTGCGAGATCGCGCCGTTCACGAAATGGGACCGCAAGCAGTACTACTATCCGGATCTGCCGAAAGGCTACCAGATCAGCCAGTACGATCTGCCGTTCAGCCGCAATGGGTGGTTGGAGATCGTCGTGGGCGATGCCGCGCCAAGACGCATTCGCATCAACCGGGCTCACCTGGAAGAGGACGCGGGCAAGAACACGCATGACGAATCCGGCGCCGGCGGCGACAGCCGCGTGGATTTGAATCGGGCCGGCACGCCGCTGCTGGAGATTGTCAGCGAACCCGATCTTCGGTCGGCGGCGGAGGCGAAGGCTTACCTCGAAGAGCTTCACCTGCTGCTGACGTATCTCGGTGTTTCAGACTGCAACATGCAGGAGGGAAGCCTGCGGTGTGACGCCAACGTCAATCTGCACATCGCGCAGGAGGGTGGGGAGACGGTCGCCACACCGATCGTCGAGATCAAAAACCTCAACAGCTTTCGGGCCGTGGAAGCAGCGATTGCTTATGAAGTGCAGCGTCAACAGCTGGAGTTCGCGACCAACGGACGCAAATGGGGGGACCCTGGGGTCACGAAAGCGACGCGAGGCTGGAACGCAGATCGTAACGTCACCTTCGCCCAGCGGGGAAAAGAGGAAGCGTCCGACTACCGCTACTTTCCGGATCCGGACCTGGCGCCGGTAACGGTCGAAGAGGAGCATTTGGGAGTGATTCGCCGCGGACTCCCGGAGTTCCCCGCGCAGCGCCGCCAGCGATTCAGCACGGAATATGGCTTGTCTGCGTATGACGCGTCCGTCATCGTCAATCAACGGGAAACGTTTGCGGACTTTTTCGAGTCGGTGGCTCGGACGTGCGGGGATGGGAAGCAGGCCGCCAACTGGGTGACGCAATCGGTTCTGCGTGAGATGAATGAACGGCAACTCGACATTGCCGCGTTCCCGCTTTCGGCAGACGTGCTGGGAGCGCTGCTGAAACGGGTCGTGGCACGCGAACTGACCGTGAAGAGTGCGCGGGACATCTTTGATCAACTGCTGCACGAGCATGATGAGGGGCAGCCGCCGCATGAAGCGCGAATCGCCGCCATCATGGAAGAACAGGGCCTGAGTGCCGCGGTGGATACGGCGGAGATCGACGCCGCAATTGACGCGGCGATCGCTGAGAACGCGCGTGCAGTGGCCAACATACGCGAGGGGAAACTGCAGGCCGTGGGGCCACTGGTGGGCGGTGTGCTCCGCACGTTGAAAGGGGCCGACGCGCAAGCCGTTCGGCAACAAATTCTGGACCGCATTAACCAGATGTGACGCTTTCGTGAGCCATTCTCCGGACGAGCCTCGTTCCTCTCCAGCGTCGCGTCTGCTGCTGGTTGACGTCGGCAACACACGGATGAAGTTCGGCATCTTCCGGCTGGACGACGGAGCGAAGAGCACGCTGCCCGCCTGTGAAGCGTTCGCCGCGCTGCCCAGTGCCGAGCCTGATCCGTGGGATACATTGGCTGATCAGTTGGCCACGCCAGGAACCGTGATTTCTTCGGCCATCACGGGATCGAATCCGCGTCACATCGACCGACTGGTTGCGAGTTGGCCGGCCGACTGGCCGTCGCCGAACGTGTGGCGGGATCGCACGAAGCTGCCGATCGAGATCGACCTCGACCAGCCGGAGCGTGTGGGCATCGATCGGTTGCTGGATGCCGTGGCGGCGAACGTGCTTCGGAGCGCGGGCGTCCCGGCGATTGTCATCGATGTGGGGACCGCGACGACCGTCAACGCCGTTTCGAAATCGGGAGCATTCATTGGCGGCGCCATCCTCCCGGGACCGGAATTGTGTGCACGGGCGCTGCACGACTACACGGCCGTCTTGCCGGAGGTCTCGCTCGCCGACCTGTCCCGTGAGGAGCCGCCCGTCATCGGCCGTGATACCGAGGCGGCGATCGCCAGCGGACTGTACTGGGGGCACTGGCAGGCGGTGCTCGGATACTGCGAGAGGATGCGGTCGCCGCTTGGCTGCCCGCCGGAGCCGCTTGTCGTCCTGACCGGTGGGGCGGCTCACCTGTATGCGGGGCGGATCCCGACCGGGGCACGATATGAACCTCACTTAACGCTGCAGGGTCTGGCGATTTCCGTGATGAGCGCGCTTCGTGGTGAGGAGAAGTCATGACGTCCGTCTGCGTCGTGACACCGGCCGGTCGGGGCGCCGTGGCCACGATTGTTGTCCGCGGCGACCTCCAATCAATCGATGACGCTCCACCGTTGTTCCAGGCAGCCTGCCAGCAACCGATCTCAGCATTGCCGATCGATCGCGTGGCGTTCGGAAGATGGGGCGCCTCACCGGGCGAAGAAGTTGTCGTCTGCCGTACGACTCCGGACCGTCTGGAAATTCACTGTCACGGCGGCGCCGCGGCGACGGCGCGGATTCTTGCCGACCTGAGATCTCGAGGGAGCCTGGTCAATGCAGACTCTCGATTTGAGCACGAAGGGCGGGACGTCCTCGATCGGGAATGCCGGGAGGCCGTGAGCCGCGCAACCACGTTGAGGACGGCCGACCTGCTGCTGCAACAGGCGAGCGGACTGCTGCGGCGAGAGTATGAGCGACTCGCAGAGATGGATCGCGGGGCCGCGGCGCGGCACGTCGATGAGTTGCTGGGCCGGGCGCGACTGGGACTGCATCTGACGCAGCCGTGGCGTGTTGTCCTTTGCGGCCGCCCGAATGTCGGCAAGTCGAGCCTGATCAATGCCCTCGTCGGGTTTTCGCGGTCGATCGTGTTTGACCAGCCGGGCACCACGCGCGATGTTGTGACGGCGGAGACCGCGCTGGATGGATGGCCCGTTCTTCTGTCGGATACCGCCGGATTGAGGGACGGAGCGGATGAACTCGAATCGGCAGGAATCGCCCGGGCCCGCCGGCAGATCGCGGATGCGGAATTGCGAATCGTCGTCATCGACGCCAGCACTCACCAGAGTGAGGACG
>JAHBXU010000686.1 GCA_019636315.1 Planctomycetaceae bacterium
AGTCTGCCGCGCGTGCGTCCGAAGCGATTTGCCGGCGCCCTGCTGCTGCCGCTGGTGTTTGCGGTCGGGGCCTGCTTTGTACCGCTTCGAGAACTCGTGGCGGATGCCTCACTGAGAAGCACGGCGGGTCAGCAGGCCACAAGTGAGTTGCAGCAGATGCTTCAGGCTTTGGAGGAAGCGGATGTACTCGACGAGCGGGAACAGGAATCGCTCCGCGAAGCCATCGAAAAACTCCGTGAAGAAACGGAACAGTCGCCGCTGACTCACGAGAAATGGGAAACCGTCGACTCGCTTGCACAGCGCATGCAGATGAAACTGGATGCGTCATCGGTCGAGATGTCGCAAGCGGCGCATGCCACTGCTTTACTTGCCAAGGCGGCCGCGGGGGACGGCCAGAGCCTCTCCGCGGAGAGGGTCGCCGCACTCGAACAGGACGTCCTCGAAACCCTGCAGAAGATGATGAAAAGCGGCAATCTCCCCGGCGGCTCTGCATCACTCAATGACGAGCTGAAGCGGCTGATGAAGAACGGCGATCTCCGCCTGCCGCAGGATGCCGAAGCGCGCGAAAAGCTGCTGAACGAACTTCAAGATTTTCTCGAACAGGAATCGGCCAAGCTGAGCGAGCTTCGCGAGCAATGTCAGGGTTCGTGCAGCAAATGCGGCAGCAAGACCTGCGACGGCAGTGAATGCAAAGAGGGGGAGTGCAAGGAGTGCGGCGCCGAATGTCAGGGGGGATTGTGTTCCACCTGCAGCGGCAATCGTCCGGGGCGTGGGGGAATTACGCGCGGCCGCGGAGACGCCGAACTGACCTGGGGTGACGAATCGGACCTGGCCGGGACCAAATTCAAGGAGACGGTCCTGCCGCCCGGAATGCAGGATATGCCGAAGGACGATGTGCTGAGTGTCACCCAATCGGCGCCCGAAGTCGATCCGGCGATGTCCGCCCCGCGCGCGGCCGCACGGAGCGTTGATCCTGCTGCCGGTCGTGAAACCTGGAACCGCACCCTCCGGCCGCGCCATCGCGACGCTGTGCGGCAGTATTTTGACGCGGCCACGCGAGAGTGATCGTGCATCAGTAGGTCAATCCCAAGTCGCTCAGCCGCACATTTCAAATGTGCGGCTCAGCGGACGTGATAACGATGAGGAGATCGGTTTGAGCGACCTGACCACTTCGGCCATGACCACGAGGAATCTCCTCTCACCCGAAGAGGTCGAGCGCTCGCGGGAGATGATTGGGCGTCTCGTCGACGGGTTGGAGACGGCCATTCTGGGGCAGCGGGAGCTGATCGAGCTGGTGAGCATCTGCGTCCTTGCGCGCGGGCATATGCTTCTGGAGGGGTTGCCGGGGCTGGGGAAGACCGAACTCGTCAAATCGCTGTCGTCGCTCCTCGGATTGGGGTTCCGCCGTGTGCAGTTCACACCGGACCTGCTGCCGGGCG
The DNA here is from genome assembly GCA_019636315.1 of Planctomycetaceae bacterium. Taxonomy (GTDB): domain Bacteria; phylum Planctomycetota; class Planctomycetia; order Planctomycetales; family Planctomycetaceae; genus JAHBXU01. The sequence continues at coordinate 1,440 of JAHBXU010000686.1, forward strand.
ACATTGTTGGCTCGCCCATCCTTCAGGAGTTGAACGGCTCGCGGCAGCTTGTGTTTCACAAGGGACCTATCTTTGCCAATCTGTTGCTGGCTGACGAAATCAACCGCGCGACGCCCAAGACGCAGTCGGCCCTGCTGGAAGCGATGCAGGAGCGCCGCGTCACGGTGATGGGTGAGACGCACGAACTGCCGCGGCCCTTCTTCGTGCTGGCGACGCAGAACCCGATTGAACTTGAAGGGACTTACCCGCTGCCGGAAGCTCAGCTGGACCGGTTCACCTTCAAGATCAACGTGTATGGTGTGTCGAGCGGCACACTTCAGGAGATCATCTCGAAGCGGAGGCATGGCCTGCCTCCCAAGCTGAGCGAGGTGCTGACACAGGACGAACTGGAACAACTCTTCGATGCGGTCGATGCCGTGCATTTGCCCGAAGCGGTCGCGAACTATATCGCGCGGCTCGTCAATGCGACGCATCCCCATTCTCAGGACGCTCCCGACGAATGTCTGAGGTTCGTCCGCTATGGAGCCTCGCCGCGGGCCGCCATTGCCCTGGCGGGAACGTCGCGCGCGGCGGCGCTCTTGGCCGGGAAGCCCCATGTCGGGTTCGATGACGTCCGCCGCGTGGCCGTCTGCGTGCTGGGGCATCGGCTGGTGCTCGACTATTCCGCGCGGCTCGAAGGCTGGACTTCGGTCCAGATGGTGGAACGTCTGCTGGCGAGTGTTCCGGAAGTCGGCCGGCCATTGCCACGCGACGTGGAAGTGCGTTAACCAGGGGTCCTGCTGAGTTGATCTCGCCGATGCCTCATCGCAAGACACAGAGGGAGACTTGCAGAGGCTCATGTCGGAATGCCCAACCAGGTGAGCTCCGCGTCTCCTTTCCCCGAAGATTGCCCGACCGAATGTCAAAACCTCGAGTCGTCACGCTGGTGATCACGCTCGCCATTGTCCTGTCGGGCAGTGGGCCTGTCGCGTTGGCTGCCGGGAAGGAATTCTCCCGTCAGGCGGAGGACCTGGTGTTGACGGTGGATGGCCGTTGGCCCGGTTGCGGGCACGGGGGGTACTATCCCGTGCGCATCAAAGTCGTCAATCGTGGACTGGAGCGCGATCTGACCTTTCAGTTTCGCCGCGCCGGAAACGAGGCCGTCCCCACCGTCCGGCGGGCGATTCGCGTGCCGCAGAACGCAACCGCCCGCTTAACTTTGTCCATTCCCTGTGTGGGGAACGGCACCTATGGCACGCTGAATGTCTATCAGAACGGGCGGTTGATCAAACAATTCACCGAGACGCTCAATCTGCCGGATAATCGGTCGTACGAGTATCCCAGGCCCGCGCTGCTGATCATTTCGCCAACGAACGTCGACGCCTCATCGTTCGAGACGGCTGTCACGTCCATTCATGGTGCAACGCACGGCTCGTCGTCGTATTCGTATGGCTACGGTTACGGCTACGTCTCGGAAGACCATCTCGTCGTTGGACCAGAGATGCTGCCGGATGCGTGGATCGACTATTCCGGTCTCGATATGGTCGCCCTTTCTCTCAAGACGCTGGGCGGTCTGCCGGTCGAAGAGCGGTCTGCCATTCTGAAATGGGTCCACAGTGGCGGGACGCTGCTGGTGATGGAGGCGGGTGCAGCGGCCACTTCGTCGCCGGATGTGTCGCGATTGCTCGATTTACCAACGGGCGCCGCCGCGTCTTCTCCCTGGCGGCCGGCGAGTGTTTCCAA
>JAHBXU010000687.1 GCA_019636315.1 Planctomycetaceae bacterium
GCGGAGGAACTGCACCGCAGTCCGGCGGCTGAACAGGGTCGTCGCCAGCAGTCGCAGATTGCGCGGTTCCGTCCCGGGGGCGCCGGTTTCTGTGACGACGATCGCCGCAGCGTCCCCGGAATGAAGCAGACAATTCCCAGTGACGAGTTCGCTCGACGGGCCGCGCAGCTGCACGGCCGTCAGTCGATCGCCCCGGATCATGACATCTTCCAGGAGGCATCGTCCGGAGGACGTGCCGGCATTTCCACGGACGCCTGACGCCGCGCGCTGCCCCTCCAATGCGATTGCCGTGACAGCGTCGGCGTTGCCGCCGTCGACGGTGATGGTCGAGTTGCGCAGGGAAAGATCTCCCTCCTGCATGGCAAACAGCGTCCAGCTTCCCGGCGGCGGATCGACCATCACGAAATGCAGATTCTCCACCTCCAACTGAGCGACACGAACGGTCAGCACGTTGCCCGTGCCACCAGACGATTCACCTGTTTCGAGGACCACGACGGGCTGCCGTCCCGGCACTGCGGTCAGTCGGACGGTTCCGCGGCTGTTGATCGTGATTGGCCCCAGAACATAGGGACCATCACCATCAAGTTCCACCACTCCCCCGTCGCGTGGCAGCGAGTCCAGCGCCTCTTGAAGACGTCGGAACTCACCCGCTTCGGAAGACCGGCGGCTGACGCGGATCGCGCTCGATTGGGGCGGCAGCGGACTACGAAACTTGTCCACCCAGTTCGGGATCAAAGGAACGCCTGCGGAGACCGGCGCAGAGTCCTCGGCGCCGGGAAAAGGAATGCCGATCACCGAGGGCGGTGATGGACGCAGTTCCTCAGTTCGATTCAATGCCGCAATTTCAGAATCTGGGGAGACCTCCTGGTCGCGCTCCGGGGCGGCGCCGTCAGCTGCGTGCCCCACCTCCTCCGGCGCCAAATGCGGAAAGGGGCCGGCCATTCCGTTCCCTCCGACCGGTCCGTCGTCTCCCAGTCGCATGACCCAGTAAAACACGGCGAGCAGCGCAACCACCAGCACGGCCGGCGCCGCGAACCGCAAGACATCAATATCAATCGAACGTTGATTGGCGAGGTCGACTGGCTTGAAGCCCTCCTTGGGGGGAAGCACGATCGGATCGGATGCAGAGCGGTTCCTCTCCTTCCGGCGCGATGACGCCCCCGATTCTTCGGCGAGCGCCTGGATGCCCGCGACATCGAAGGAGCCCAGACTCTTGGATGCCAGATCGAGATCAGCCAGCAGTTCCTGCGGAGTCTGATAACGATCCTGCGGCTTGTGGGCCATCATCCGGTGCATGACGGCGACCACCGCCTCCGGAACGGCTTCGTTTTCGAGTCGGGGATCCGGGCGCTTGGCCATCGCATGCGCCTGGAGCTTCTCGGTGAGTCCGCCATCGGTGTAGGGCGGCATTCCGGTGAGCATGTGATACCAGGTGCATCCCAGCGAGTAGATGTCGCTCCTGACATCGGCCGATTGCGAACTCCGCGCCTGTTCGGGCGACATATAGTCGACCGTTCCGACGGTCATTCCGGCGCGGGTGATGTTCGTTTCGGTCGCTTCATCAATGAAACGGGCCAGCCCCATGTCGGCCAGTTTGACCGTCCCGTCGCGCTTGATGAGCAGGTTGGCAGGTTTGATGTCCCGATGGACGATCTGCTTCGAGGACGCGTGCTCCAGGGCGCGGGCGACCTGCTTCACAATGTCAATCGAACGTCGGATGGGAAGCACGCCCCGCTTCGCGACGAGTTCATGGACGTCGATGCCGTCGATGTATTCCAGCGCGATGTACAGGTAACCGTCGACCTCTCCCGCTTCGTAGATGCGGACGATGTTCTTGTGCTCAAGATGAGCGGCCGCCTGGGCCTCCGACTTGAAGCGCTTGACGAGGGTGGGGTTCTCGGCCCGCTCTTTGGGGAGCACCTTGAGGGCGACCGTGCGGTTGAGTTCCCGGTCGACGGCGAGGAATACGGTTCCCATTCCCCCCGCGCCGAGCGTGCGCTGGATCTGGTACTTTCCCAACCGCTGGAGACGCTCCTGGTGGCCGCCGGAGCTGCCGTGAAACTCGGTCGTCCGGCTGTCGGATGGCATCGCAGTCCGATTGCAATCTTGGGGCGGGTCAGGATTTCCGACGTACCTGCAGCGGCCCGAACGACGAGCCGCAAAAGACGCAACGCCACCGCTCTGGCACCAGAACAGTTGTCCCGGCCCGAGGGGCGTGGATACGTCCGACGACACATCGGTTTGCCCTGCGTACTCCGGCAAGGGCTCTCTAATATACTCCTTATCTCGTCACGGCGTCAAAGTGTGAAATTCCGGGGCGCTTTCAGTGGATGTGGAAACGCTCGACGGGAATTCGATCGTCTTGATTCAGAGAGATCCCGGACACACGGCTCTGCCATTGGCCCCCAGAGGCTCGAACCCACCTGTACAGTCCATCGGGAGTTCCTGGCGTCATCGTCGTTGTTCGCCGGCAGCACCATCGACTTGGGAAACAACGTCGCTGCGAAAGTATGGTCAAACCTCGTTGACCTGTGAGAGCGACTGATCACGTTCCAGCGACTCGATGACTCGCTGCAGGTCGGTCGGCAACGGCGCGTGAAACGCCATCCATGCTCCCGTAATGGGATGGGCGAATGACAAGGACGCGGCGTGGAGCGCATGTCGTCCCGGTTTCAGCAACGTCAGGGGCCGCAAGACATTCCTTCGTTTGAAGTCCTGTGAACTCTCGTCTTCCAGTCCCGGTGGCAACGGCGGGGCCGCCGGTGTGGAATCTCTCCACGGTTTGAGCACTCCGTGCCGGTCATAGAACTCGTCGCCAAGGAGCGGGTGTCCGATATGGGCGAAATGGACGCGAATCTGGTGATTCCGACCGGTAAAGGGCTTGGCCAGCACGACCGTGTGCGCTTCAAATCGTTCTTCGACCCGAAATTGCGTCCGAGCCGGTCGGGCATCAACGGCGTCTGCTCGGGCGGACATCAACACGCGCCGATCGGCCCGATCCCTCCCGATCGGCAGATTGATGGTCCCTTCGGCAGGCGTCAGCGAGCCCTCGACAATCGCCAGATAGGTCTTGGAGACGCGTCCCGATTCAAACGCCGTCGACAGCTCCGCGTGCGCGCGATGATGTGTGGCGATGACCATTAACCCGCTCGTTTGGCGG
>JAHBXU010000688.1 GCA_019636315.1 Planctomycetaceae bacterium
GCATGACACAGGCGAAGCGCGTCGCGGGCCAACTGGCTGGAGAGAACGGTTGGAGCCTTTCCGGAGGCCACTCCGTCCACGGCAACCTGAAGTTCGTCGGTGAACGCCGCACACCACGAGCCGCCCCCACCGAGATCCGGGGTTGAGATTTCGCCGTCGTCGGTGATGAGCGTCAGGGGCCGATTGACGACCCAGTCCGCACCGTACGTCCCGGCGTCGTACTGGAGTGTGGCTCGTTCGAGGAAGATTTCAAAGCTGCTGGCGAACTTCAGCCCGGATGCGGCAAGGCCGCCGCTGACGCAACTCACGGTGAGCTCTGGATCATCGTACAGGTACTGGGAGCAGACGTGGTTGACCAGGCCGTCCTTTAAGAGTCCTCGCGAGAACACTTCCCGAGGCACCCCACACAACAGACCGATGTAGTGGTTGTCATGAATATGGAGATCAATGCCCCATCCACCCAGTTTGCGGAAATCCCCCATGTCTTCGGACCATTCGGGTGGTGTCACGACGCGCCGAAACGATGCGGCGAGCAGTTTCCCATATTCTCCGCTTTGTACGCACTCTCGAACCCAACGGAACTCTGGGAAGAACGGCAGGACCTGGGCGACCATCAGCAGGCGTCCGGCCTGCCGCGCGGCTTCGACCATCCGGTCGGCCGCATCCAGTTCGATGGCGATCGGCTTCTCGACGAGGACGTGCTTTCCAGCCGCGAGGGCCTCCAGCACGACCTTTTCGTGACGATCGGTCGGAAGACAGACGTCCACTAAATTGACTGCTGGATCATCGAGAAGTTCTTGATAGTCCGCGTATGTCTTCACGTCGGACAAGTCTGTTGCAGCGCTCCCACGGGGGCCGAAGTTCCCCTGGATGCTGCTCCAGTCGCCGGCTCGCTTCTGGGGATTGCGTGTGGCGAGGGCGACGATGCGGCCCCCGCGAATCTGCCGCGCTGCTTCGAAATGGGTCATGCCCATGAAGCCGATGCCAATCAAGCCGATGCCGACCATGAGGTTTCTCTCCCCGAGAGCGTTTGACAACTTCGCCGCGACGATCGTTTTCGCACAGGATGTCGGCCCACGGTGACCCGGTCAAGGATGTCGCGGCGTCCGTGAAGGGATTCGAGTCCTGAACTTGGTCGACAGGTGCTTCACCTCTGAAGAGCACCAGCTTTCTGCAATCATTTGCGGCACGCGGCGCCGATTATTGCGCGATTCCTGTGCACTGTGTCTGCCGTTTTTGCGGGCAGTTGTGATTTTGGGGGGGGTTCTTTGTGTGAATGGACGGTGAAAAAAGCTTGGCTTCGCGGTGGACTGGCGGTGGTGGGTCTTGTTATCCTTCTGACGACGTCCTCAGCGTGATGACACTTCCAGGTTGTCAGTAAGGGAGTTCGAGCAATGTTGGTTCTCTCAAGGAAGCCTGGTGAGCGGATTATGATTGGCGATGAGATTGCGATCACCATCGTCCGCATCGGGCCGAACGCTGTCAGGTTGGGGATCGATGCTCCGCGCGATATGAACATCGTGCGTGAGGAGCTTTGCCGCCCGGACGCACCGACGGTGCATCCGAATGTGGAGTCGGCCTCGCGCTCCGCCTAGGTTCGCATCGGCATACCCTTTGATGCCCAATCTGCGCGTGAGCTGACGTGGCAATACGGCATCTGGTGAACGGCCGCTTCAGCGCCTGCCGGGTGGGAGAATGTCTCTGTTTGGTGCGCTCTCAGCACTCCATCGGATGGGGGCCATCAGGCGTGGTCGCCACTTGCAAGCCCCGAGTCTTCGCGCCTGTCTGGTGACGGAGGGAGCGAGCCAGAGGGAGCGGAGAGCGGTGCACCGCGCGACAACCCCATGAACATTGAAATTCCCAGAGACGTGTGTGTCCGCGTGTGCTTTCGTGGCCGCGTCCAAGGGGTCGGCTTTCGCTGGACGGCATCGCAGATCGCACAGCGCTTCGCGGTCCAGGGCAGCGTTCGCAATCTGGCCGATGGGACTGTGGAGTTGATCGCACAAGGGACGCGCGCTGTCGTGTCGGATTATGTCTCCGCGGTCGTCGCGGCGATGTCGGGCTCGATCGGCGCCTACGAATCGGTCGAGATCGACGTCCAGGCGGACCTTGCGGGCTTCCGCATCCTCCGTTGATGGCTTCCTGCCTCCCGGCCCCTAAGTTTCAGTTCCGTTCGGTCCGCAGACCGGCTACAGTGAATAAGAGTTTCTTCCCACCATTCCGTTGCGCACAGCGTAAGCAAAGCGGTTGACGCCGGACGTCTGGTATTTATTTGGGGACTGAGCAATCGGTTCGGACTGAATCCTGGAGAATTTGTCGATGTCGGAGCAGGCTCTGTCAGGCACGGTCACGATCACCACCCCCTTCGGGGCGATAGGGATCGGCGCTGTGGTGTTGCTGGCGATATTTGTCGCAATCAATCTCTTCACCCGTTCGGGAACCATTGCTCGGGCCACGCTGAAGGAGGCGCTGCGGCAGCCGATTTTCAGCTTGATGGCCGCGATCGGCATTCTGGTCATCCTCGCGAACTACTTTATTCCCTTCTTTACGCTGGGCAGCGACACCCGCGTGTTCATCGACTGCGGTCTGCAGACGATTCTCATCGCTTCGTTGCTTCTGAGCGTCTGGACGGCCAGCATGAGCGTGGCCGACGAGATTGAAGGGAAGACAGCGATGACCCTGCTGTCCAAGCCAATCAATCGCCGGCAATTCATCCTCGGCAAGTACATTGGCATTCTTCAGGCGGCCACGCTGATGATTGTGGTTCTGGGGGCGGTGCTGTTCGTCGCCACCTACTCGAAATACGGCTATGACCTGCAGGAGTCCGGACAGGAACGCCCCCCGTTCATGAACATTGAAGACGGGTTCCCGTTCGTGAACCCGATTCGGACGATGGCGGCACTGACCATTCTGCCAGGGCTGACGTTGATCCTCTTTGAAGTGGCGGTGATGACCGCGGTCAGCGTGGCGATCTCGACACGCATGCCCATGCTGGTGAACATGGTGAGTTGCTTCGCCATCTTCGTCATTGGTCACCTCACTCCCGTCCTCGTGCAGACGAGCTTTCAAGGGGACGCACTGGTTTTTGTGAGATTTGTGGCTCAGTTGCTGGCGACCATCCTCCCCACGCTGGATATGTTCAACATGTCCACGGC
>JAHBXU010000689.1 GCA_019636315.1 Planctomycetaceae bacterium
ACGTGTCTGAATGGGATTGGCAGATGGGAACGCGCTACCAAGGCGCACAACTCACAAGAAGAACCTGGACTCGACGTTACGAATGACGGTGAGCGTTGCCTGTGGTTGCGCTACTTGTCCTCTTCGCCGGCGATTGGACGGCTCGCCGGATCCGCTGCAGCCGGCGGCGTCTGACCCGCGGCTTCCGCGCCGGCAGGTGCGGCTTCGGGCGCGGTCTCCGCCGGAGGAGGTTCAGCGGCCACGGGCGGGACGCTGTTCATGTTGATCAGTCCAAGGACGGAGACGGCCACGGCGCCGACCACGGCCGCCAGTCCCAGATAGCGGGACGAATCCGTTGATCGCATCAACGTGACCAGCCCCAGGACAAACCCAAGGCCAGATCCGCCAAATAACAGGCCAAGGGCCAGCGTCCGATCACCGGTCTGGGACAGGAGCAGTCCGGCGCCGACGACGCCCACCACCACGGCGACGATGCCGGCAATGGCCAGCAGACGATCACTGCCGCCTTCTCCTCCTTGCGATCGAGAGGCCGACACACCCAACTCACGGAGCGCTGCTTCGCGGGACTCGACGATCGGCCAGACTTTGGTCAAGCCGGCCAGAGAGATCACCTCGCGAACGACGTCATTGTTACAGATGACGACGATCCGCCCTTTGTTCGACTGCACATTTTTCCAGCAGCGTACAATCATGGCGACCATGGAACTTCCCATGTAGTTGAGGGGAGTCAGATCCACCATGACGGCCGGCGTTCGCATGGCCGCGAGTCGTCCGGTAATGTCGGTCCCGGCCTTTTCAATATCGGACCATTGCGCCTCGTTCAAACCGGGCAGGAGTGTGATGGTCGAGTAACTCGCGTTTTGATCGATGTGGTAGTTCAATTGAGTCGCTGCCACTTGAATTTCTCCAGATGAACGGTGCGCCGACCCTGGAACCTCGACGACCGATGCGGCGGATCGGTCGTTGTCAGTTCTCGTGCTTCGTTCCAAGGGCCCGCTGCCAGACAGCCACACGACCGGGATGGGGCTCTTACCTCCCGTATCGACGCTTACCGCTTGTCGGAATCGACACAATGTACCGTAAACCGTGTGCAAGCAACAGTTCGGGCCGACACGATTGCTGGAGTGCGGTTCGTTCCTCAAATTCTTAACGATAGAGGTCTCGCCTTCATGGTTTGACGGCAGAGCGGTCGGCTTGGGAGATGTGGTGTTGCGACCTCATGCTCTCCAGGTTCCGTCAGCATGGGCCGGCCGTGTTAAGCGATTTGCAGAGATCGTACGTCGGCGTCGAAATCAGCTTATCGAACCTGAGCCTCTCCCTGTTCGACCCCGTGTGCGACAAATGTTGGCGTTCTGAGTATCATCGAGAGGCTCATTCAACAGGAGTTTCCTGCCGCGAATCCGTGGAGCCGATGCCCGATGCTTAATCGTCGTTGCCTGCTGTCGATCTGTCTGTGTCTGGTTGGGATATCCGCACTTGCTGTGGGGCACACCGCAGAAGCGGCACGTCCCAATGTGATCGTCTTCATGATTGATGACCTGGGGTGGACCGACGCGGGCTGTTATGGGAGCGATCTGTACGAGACGCCGCACATCGACCGGCTGGCCGCCGGCGGCGTCCGGTTCACCAATGCCTATGCTGCGTGTACGGTCTGCTCGCCGACGCGTGCCGCTATGATGACGGGCCTCTCTCCGGGGCGCACGCATGTGACCGATTGGATCAACGGTCATTGGGAAGGGATGACGGCCGAGCGAAAGAGCCAACTCCCCCTGATGCCTCCGGAATGGACCCAGCATCTGGAGCACCGCTACACGACGATCGCCGAAGCGCTTCGCGCGGCCGGGTATCGCACGGCGCATGTCGGCAAGTGGCACCTCACGCCCCGCTCGACGGAAGCCGCCGTCGTTGAGCCCTTCTACCCGGAGCATCAGGGGTTCGATGTGAACGTGGCCGGCAATCAATGGGGCTCACCAGGGTCATACTATTGGCCCTATCGGCATCCAACCGCCAAGGGACTGGATGCACGGGTCGACCGATTTCCGCCGGACGAGGAAACGAAAGATCGATACCTGAGCGACATGTTGACGGATCAAGCGGTTGAAATCATGAAGCGATGGAAGGATGAGCCGTTCTTTCTCTACTTTCCGCATTACAACGTGCACACGCCCATTCAGGGCCGTGCGGACCTTGTCGAGAAGTATGAATCCAAAATCACACCGCAACACCGTCACCGCAATGCCGGTTATGCGGCAATGGTGGAAAGCGTCGACGAAAGCGTCGGCCGCGTGATGCATACGCTCGAAGAGTTGGGGATCGCGGACAACACCGTGGTCATCTACACGTCTGACAACGGCGGACTTGATCGGGATGAAACCGGCGATCCGACGGACAATGCGCCGCTGCGGAACGGAAAGGGCTCTGCCTATGAAGGGGGAGTCCGGATTCCGACGATCATCTCCTGGCCGGGCGTCGCGCGAGGGGGAAGCATCTGCGACGAGCCGATCATCACCTGCGACTTCTATCCCACCATCCTCGCCATGACGAGCGCTCCGGGGGACGCAGCGCACAACGAACTCGTCGACGGCCTCTCGCTTGTGCCCGTGCTCAAGGACCCGCAGAGCGAACTCCCGCGCGACGCGCTCTATTGGCACTATCCGCACTATCACGGATTTGGGGCGACCCCTTATTCCGCCATCCGGGCGCGCGACTGGCGGCTGGTCGAATTCTACGAAGATGGCCGCAGCGAATTGTACAACCTGGCGGACGACATCGGCGAAACAACCGATGTCTCAGACGCACACCCCGAGAAAAAGCAGGAACTCCTGTCGTCGCTCGGGCGGTGGCGAGACGACGTGGGGGCGCAGCCGCCGCTCAAGAACCCGACATACAAACCGATCAGTGACGACTCGGCCGACTTTCGCCCACTGTTCAACGGAGAGGATCTCTCCGGTTGGGTTGCTGTGAACACGGCCCCCTCGACCTGGACCGTGGCCGACGGCATGTTGCTCTGCACCGGGAAGCCGATTGGCGAACTTCGCACCGACCGCATGTACCAGAATTTCATTCTCGATCTCGAATGGCGGCATCTGGCCCCCAAAGGGAACGCGGGCGTCTTCGTCTGGGCGGACGACATTACGGCCCGCGGCGTCCCC
>JAHBXU010000069.1 GCA_019636315.1 Planctomycetaceae bacterium
CGGCGAGATCGGCGCGACCTTCGACTTCGCGTTTGGATTCGACACTTACGGGTTGTCGCGCTTCGACCCCGATCTGGGGAACGTCGGGGCCATCTTCGACGGCTTCTACGTGAGCGATCGGATCAACGCCGACGGGACTGGCGCGGACGTTCCGGAAATTACGCTCCGCGGTGGGCTGTTCGCGGCGGCAGAACTCAACATCATCGTCGCCCGCGCGGGCGTCGGTGGCGGCGTGTACATCAATGTGTACTTCAACCTGCACGACAACAACGGTGACGGCAAAGTCCGAGGTCGCGAGATCCTGGATAACCTCACTCAGCTCGGCGTCATTCACATTTTCGATGTGAGCGGAAAGCTCACGGCCGAACTGTTCGCCTATCTTAAAATCGGCTTTCCGACGCCGTTCGGCTTCGTCACGCTGTTTGACCAGTCATTCACGCTGGCGAACGTCACGCTGCTCGATTTCAGCCTGCCTCGCCCGACATTCACGCCCCCCCCGCTGGCGATCGTGGACGGCGGCGTGCTCCGCGTGACGGCCACGGAAGGGGACGACCTGATCGCCATTCGTCCCACGTCCAATCCGAATTCCGTGATCGTCAAATCGAACGGTCGCGAAGAGACGTTCTCGGGGATCAGCAGCATCTTCTTCAACGGACTCGGTGGAAACGACACGCTCGTTGTCGACGCGGCCATTGCGCTGGCGGTCGAGCTACATGGCGGAGCAGGCGATGACCGCCTCGTCGCCGGTGGCGGACCGGCTCGTCTCTTCGGCGGTCCTGGCAAAGACGAACTGATTGGCGGTCCCGGCAACGACGAGATCTACGGTGGCGATGGCGATGATTTGCTCCGTGGCGGCGGCGGCCACGACCGACTCGAAGGTGGCGCCGGCGGAGACACCCTCTATGGAGACGACGGAGACGACGTCCTCCTCGGCAGCGACGGTGAAGACCGGCTGTTCGGCGGACGCGGCCGCGATTGGCTCGATGGAGGAAATCACGCCGACCTGCTTTCTGGCGACGAGGGTGACGACGTTCTGATCGGTGGATTGGGTGCCGACCGACTCGACGGCGGACTGGGAGACGATCTGCTCGTGGGCGATCTCGGCGATGTCAATACGGTCACTCGGACGGCCAGCAATCTGAGCGGCGCGGGCGACGATGAGATCTTCGGCGGGCGCGGCGCGGATCGCATCTATGGCGGCGGCGGGAATGACCGGATCGACGGCGGTCAGGGCGTCGACGTCATCTTCGCCGGACTGGGTGACGACACGGTCTTCGGTGGGAGCGGAGCGGATGTGATCTATGGCGAGGAGGGGCATGACACGATCTATGGCGAAGCGGGAAGCGACGAACTCCACGGCGGGGACGGCGACGATCTGATCTTTGGCGGGTTCTCAGAGACCGGCGGCGGTGTTCTCGGCGAGATCAACAGGATCTTCGGCGGTGACGGCCACGACCGCATCTATGGCGATATTGACCAGGACATCATCGACGCCGGGGCTGGCAACGACTTTGTCGACGCGCTGGCGGGTGACAACATCATTCATGGACGCTCCGGCAACAACACACTGATCGCCGGTTCCGGTAACGACCTCATTGATGCCGAAGGAGGAGACGATGTGATTCGCGCCGGTGATGGCGAGAACATCATTGATGCGGGCGACGGCCATAACTTCGTGCGTGCCGGCGCCGGACGTGATCGGATCCTCACCGGTTCCGGCAACGACGATATTGATGCGGGCGATGGCGGTACGTCGACGCAGCCGCAGATTGTCCTCGCTGGCGAGGGACACAATGTCGTCGTGACAGGCGCGGGCGTCGACCATATCACAACCGGTTCGGGAAACGACCGGATTGTGGCGGGGGCCGGATCCGATCTGGTCATTGCGGGATGGGGCCGGGATACGATCGTGGCCGGCGTGCATGAAAACGGCGGCGACTCACCGCTCGACCGCAACATCGTGTTTGGCGATCTGGACACCGACGATCCCCCGCCGGGGAATGTGGAAGATCATGCGGACACCATCTACGGAGGCAGCGGCCCCGATCTGATTTTTGCCGCATTCGGCAGCGACTTCGTGTCCGGCGGCGCGGGGGACGACACGATTATCGCCGGGCCGCAGAATGACCATGTTGTGGCCGGCGCCGGCAATGACATTGTCGTCGGCGGACAAGGGGACGACCTGATCTTTGGCAACGACGGCGAGGACGTGTTATGGGGCGGCCACCCGGGCGATGCGGGACTGGGTTGGGCTCTTTCCAACGACTTCGGTCGCAGTGCATTTCATCTTGCGGACGCGTCTCTGTTCGATTTCGCTCCCGGATTCCGCGAGGCGGAGGACTTCGCCGCTCAGGTGTTTGCTGCGCAGAACAAGCCTCGTCCGAGCTATCTCGCGCCGCGGATTACGCCGCTCGATCTGCTCGCCCGATCGGTCGACGGCGTTTCTGACGCGGGCAGCATGGAAGGAGATGGCAAAGACGTCCTGTGGGGCGGAGCCGGCACGGACTGGTTGTTCGGCGGCGGCGATGCAGACCTTCTCGATGGGGGAGAAGGCGCCGACTACCTCGACGGTGGCAGCGGCAACGACTCGCTCCGCGGCGGTGAGGGCGACGATGTTCTGCGCGGCGGACTGAATCACGACGTTCTCCGTGGCGGTGCGGGGATCGATCAACTGTATGGCGACGACGGCGACGATTTGCTGTACGGTGATTCGGGAACAAATGGCAATCAAGCTGGCCAGCGGCTCTGGGGCGGACGGGGATTCGACAAGCTGTATGCGTACGCAGACAGCCAGGACATCGACAGCGAGCGATGGCTTGTGGGTGACGATTTGCGCGGCGGCGGCGACGGCGATCTGCTTTTCGGCAACATTCGACAGGACCTGCTGATCGGCGACAGTGTCACGCAGGCGTTCGGCGGCAATGATTTCCTGCACGGCGACTATCTCAGAGGACCGCTCTACGAACGCAATACCGACGCCGGACGCATCGGAGCCGATGACTTCCTCTATGGCGGGTTCGGACAGGATCAACTGTTCGGCGGCGGTGGAAACGACATCCTGTATGGTGGAGAAGACGGCGACTTTCTGCAGGGACAAGGCGGCGATGACCAGGTCTACGGCGGCTCAGGAATTGACATCCTCGTGGTCGACGTGGATTCCCGTTTTGAAGTCGGCGGACACACGCAGAATGACGTGTATCACGGTCACTACGGAAACAACGCACCGGGCGACAACTCCGATGACGGCGCTGCGGACATCCTGCTGATTGAAGGAGACAAGTCTTACTACAACGCGGTCGACGCGCGACTGGACGATACGATTCTTCTGGACGAATTTGAGGATGACGGACGTCTCAAACTGAGGATTCGATACACGGCCGTCGCGATCGGGGAGCCGCTCCGCGAAATCGTGATCGATTGGCGCGATCAGAACGAAACGCCTCTTCCGGGGCAGCCGCATCGGCCGGTCGTCGAACAGTTCCACGTTTCGGGATTGCTGGGGAATGATCGGATCGCGTTCAACCTGCGGAAGGAAACCGTGGACCAACTGGCGGCCAATGTGCCCGGCCGCCCCTGGGTCGCCGTCATCAGTGGTGGACCGGGTGACGATCATTTGACCGGAACTCCCGGCCGCGACCGAATCGACGGTGGACCGGGGAGCGACACACTCTTCGGACTCGCCGGCGACGACCGTTTGTGGGGCGACTTCTTCAACGGAGACCCGCTGCAGGACGAGGACGTGCTCTTCGCCGGGGAAGGCAATGACGACCTCATCGGCGGTTCCGGCGCCAACCAGCTCTTCGCCTGGACGTTTCATCCGCAAGGCGAGTTGGGACCGTCCCTGCCCAGCACGGCGGCGTCGCCACCCACGCAATTCGGCGTGTTCGTCGACCCGCTCGGGGGGCGGCACACAAACGACGGTGATCTCGATAACGATGGATTTCTTGACGCCGACGGAACGAGCGCCCCATACGTACTTGAGGACACGGGCCTCAACCGCATGCTCGGCAGCACAAACCCGCTTCGAGCCGACATTCTTTACGGAGGGACCGGGCTCGACTTCCTCTACGGCAACGGCGGAGGAGGGCCGCAGGGGGACCAACTCATCACGCGTCATGGCGTGCCGTTTGAAGACAGTGACGGCGTGCTCGCTCAGGATGACCAATGGAAGGAATATGCAAAGTCGACGGGCAATGCCTGGTATCTGGCCGGCTCCGACGGAAACGATGTGATCAACATCGATTTCGTCACGAATCCGTACAACCCGCTGTTCGGGCGACATCTCGTGACGTTCAGCACGTCAGGTTCATTCGATCCACGGTTCAATGGATTCGACTCCTTCACGGCATTTGATGGAGACCAGCCGACTCACGAGTCGGTCGACGCGGTCACGGATGCCGCCAGCGTGCTCGTGGATCCGATCAGTGGGCAGTCGCGAACGCCGCTGGCGGCGTTTGAGAGATTCCAGTCGATGGGAATCTCCCACACGGACATCGTCGAACGCGTCTTCGGACCGGAAGCCGACTTCCTTGCGATCATCATCGATGCGCTCGACGGGGATGACACGATCCATGTGAACGAAACGGTGCAGAAGAGCGTGTGGGTCGATGCGGGACCGGGGAACGACATCGTACGAATCGAGCCGCAGCTTTCGTTCCTGCCCGACGCCACGGACGCGGTCGGAAACCGTAACGATACCCGGCAGCGCGCGTTCAATCTGGGCACGCTGGTATCGGGCGGGATTTTTACCGGATTGACAATCGACAGCGCCCGGAGCGACGAGCCGGATATCGACTGGTATCGGTTCACGTTGGCGGCTGCCCCGACGGTCGGCGATGAACTTCTCGTCACCGATGTGAGCGGCATCCGCGGGGCGGGACTCACGTACCGCATTGAAGATGCGGCCGGAAACATTCTGGGCGGCATCAGCCAACTCGTCGCCGGGGTCCCATACGACCTGCGTGTGGCATCGCCGCGCGCGATCCCGACGGAGTACGAGATTCGCTTCCGGCTCACATCGACCATCGATCGAGCGGATACGCCCTCCCCGGCGCAGCCGATTCCCAATAACACGCCGGAAACGGCGCGCGTGCTGAACAGCATTCATCGAATCAGCCGCGTGACGGGACTCACGCTGCACAACGCGTCCGACGTCGACTATTTCCGTTTTACACTGGCTGGCGCGGCCGGAGTGGACGACGCAATTCGCCTGGAATCGTTCAGCGATCAGCCGGTAAGTCTTGAGCTGATCCGGGTGGAGATTGACGGCACACGGACTTCCGTGGTGGTGCAGCCTGCGGCGCCGGCCGCCACCCTTTCTCTTGCGGGGCAGCCGGCCGGCGACTACCTGTTGCGCGTGAGCGGCGGACCGGCGCGGTATGAACTGGTGCCGCAGATCCGTCAGTCCGCCGTCGGCAATAACAGCATTCGAGAGTCTGCCTACGAGATCATCGATTTCACGCAACTGGAGCCGGTTCGCCAGAACCTGCTGTCGCAGAACGACGCGGCATGGTTCCGATTCGGGCTGCAGGAGCCGGCGGACAACGGGCAGATGATCGGCCTGCGTTCGCTCAATGGGGCGAACGAGCCCAACCGTGACAATCAATTGGCACTGGAACTGATCAATGCACGCGGCGAAATCGTGGCGATTGCCGACACCGGGACCGAGGGCCTCGCGCAGCTGGATATCAGTAACCTTGGCGGATTCCGTTTAATCGCGGCTGCGTCTCCGGTCGCCGGTGTCAACCTGGAGAATGATCTCGTTGCGACGATCGTCGTCAACGACATTTCCTATGCGATCGGTCTCTCCAAAGCGTCGACGGCAACCAACGCGACGATCGCAGATCTCGTCGCCGATTTGAACCAGGCGCTGCGTATCGCGTTCGCTGCGACTCCGTTCGAGAACACGCTCAAGTTCGAGGCGCTCAGTGAACGCATCGCCCTGACGGCGAACGAGTCAGAGGTCCATTCTCTTAAAATTGACGGCGGCGAGGCGCTGGGATTTGGTCCGGGGCAATCGGCCCGCGCGAGCGAAACCGGGCGGTACTGGTTGCGCGTCGTTTGGAAGACGCGTCCGGCAGGGGAGACGTCGCCGGCCCGTTTCGAGCTGTTCTCCACAACGGCGTCGGTCGACCGGCGCCTTGAAGATCTGAGCGGAGGCTCACCCCAGAATCTGGCGAGGCCCCTCGCCGTTGAGCGCCGCGACGTCATTCTGGGGGGACCCGGCAACGATCGACTGCAGGGAGGAAGCGGCGAGGACTGGATCTTCGGCGGGGCAGGCAACGATGTGCTGACCGGTGGTCTGGACCGGCAGGCCAAAGATCTTCTCTTCGGCGGCGAGGGGGACGACATCTTCCAGGTGTGGACCGACTGGCTGCTCATCAATCCCGCAACCGGACGACCGGGCGACCCCGGACAAAGTGATCTGTTCGTTGGCGGTCCCGGGGATGATCAGGTTGTTTTCCTGGGAGGGAATCTCGATGCGAACGGTACGCCCGTGCGTGATTATGTGCTCCTGGGGTACGACCGCTTCCTGCACCGGCACCGCATCAGCACCCTCGTCTGGGACGCGGGGAATCAGGTGTTCCTCACCGAGGCGCATCTGAATCCGGAGCTGAACCCGACGGGCACGACGCTCATCGACCAGAGCAGTTCTCCCTTCCTGCAGAAGTACGCGTTCTTCCATGCCCGCGACGTGGAACGCACGGTCATTGATACGGGAGATGGAGTGGACGTCGTTCATGCCGACCCCGGATTCGTGCTGAACAATCAGACGTGGGGAATTTCCCGGGGCGATGTCCAGGCGCGGGCGACCGCTTTCACCAACGTTGAGATTCATGGGGGCGACGGCAAGGACTGGCTGTTCGGCGGCGCGTCGAACGACGTGATCTTTGGCGGCGACAATCGCGACTTCATTGCCGGCGGCGAGGGGGATGACCACCTCTTTGGCGAGGACGGAGACGATGAGATTACGGGGAACCGCACTGGATTGCCTCTGGTGAGTAATGGAATCCCGACCAGCTATCTGTCCACTGTGTTCTCAGAACAGCCGCCAAGCAGCCCCGAATCCCCTTCGATTAAGGCGTTCGTTCCTCAGAATCGACGGGACTTCACCTTCGAGGTGTTGGACGAACCGGGCCGGCTGCAGTTCGCGCCGCCGCTGGCAGACAACCGACCGCGTCCGGCCGGTCTGCGTGTCCCCGAAAATTCGACCACCGTCAGCGTGGAGAATGCGTTCGCGCTGGAAGGGGTCGCGCGCCAGTTGCCGTCGTCGGCGTTTCCCGGGGGCAGCACGTCCGACCGAAGCAATGGACAGCCTCGATTGAACCAGTTGATCGCCGTGGGCGATGTCAACGGCGATCGCTTCCCCGACTACGTTCTCAGCGGAGAGTCCGGCGACAGTTACCTGCTGCTGGGCCCCCTGGGACAAGGCAGCCTGCACCGAGTGACGATGCAGGATACGGATGGAGATGAGATCAACGAATTTCGGTTGCGTGGCGATCAGTGGATTGCCGACATTTCCTTCGACATCGCCGCGCACCTGTCTGACTTCGCCCACCTGTTCCGCGCCGAAGGACGCGCCGATGCAGTGCTCCACAGCTCGCTCGGTCGGCCGGCCCTGCGGATGGGGGATGTGCTGACGACCGCACGCGACGTCGCCGACAATGTCTCCCGGAACGATCTGCTGTTCGTCGCCGACACGGGTGCGGCGTATCAAGTCACAATCATCGCCGGCGCGCCGGAACTTCCACGCGGGGTCTTTGCCGCGGAGAGCACCATTCAGACGCGCACGATCACGGTGCCGAAATCCCTCGCGCCGACAGTGGCCGACGTACAGGTTCATGTGCTCAACTTCACCGGTGGGGCCGCCAACGAGATTCTTGTGCTTGGTAAAGGAGACGCGTCGGGCAATGGCGCGCTCGGATACGTCTTCAGCAGCTCCAGTTTGACCGGCAATATCACGCAGAGTTCCGCCCTGCTGACGATTCGTGGAGATGGTACGAACCGGTCTGACGTGCTCGGACAGCAGTATTCCCAGTTCGCGGGATACGTCGCTCAGTCGGCGGCAGGCGATCATCGGGCCATCGTGGCCGGAGACGTCAACGGAGATGGCTGGGACGACCTGCTGATCGGAGACCAACGGTTCATCAGCACGGCCAACGGACCGGGAGCACCGAGCGACGCATTGCCGAATATCGGTCGCGTCTACCTGCTGCTGGGACGCCCCTCAGCGTCAGGCGAATTGCGACTGCATCATGCCGACGCCATCTGGCAGGACTTCGGCCTCGGGGCGGGCGTGTTCGATGTCGGGGACATCAACAACGACGGTTACGCCGATCTGGCATTCACGCGCAGCGTCGAAGGAACAAGATCGAGCGGCCCCGCGCCTGTCGAAATCCTCGGCAGTGCGTTCGTACTGGCAGGGTCCGGCGGCTATGGTTCGGGCGGACATTCCACGACAATGTTCGTCGGCCGACCCGGGACAGCCTCTGTCGGCACAAAGAACGTCGGGCTGGTCGAGATTCGACGCGAACTTGCGGCGGACACGTTTGCCCACAGCCGCTTACAGATCACTCAGGGTGACTTCGACGGAGACGCGCGCGCCGATCTCGCGTTGGGCGATGCGGCGATCTTTCATTCGTCCTCGCCAGGCTGGAGTACGGGACAGACGGGCCTCGCGGCATTTGCCGGTCAAGGTCGCGTGTCCCTCTTCTCCGGCGCAACCACGCTGGCGCTGCAAACCCATGTCGTGGGATTCGGCCAGGCGACAGGTGTGCTCGAAGGGGAGAGTGAAGGAGATGGCTTTGGAACACTTTCCGCGACGCCGCTGATCGACCTGGACGGCGACGGGCTAGACGATCTGATCGTCGGCGCCCCCGGTGCAACCGTCCATACGGGCGTGACGACGTCGAACTCCGGGCGAGTCTATGTCGTCTCAGGCCAACCTAAGCGGTTTGCATTGCCCGTCTCCGGCGTCGAGCTGATCACAAATCGCGACGTTCCCAGGAGCGGTTTGTATCTCGTCGAACAACCCACCGGAGAACCGTTCCGTTATCTGAGCCAGTTGCCTGTCGCCCAATCACCCGCGACCGGAGCCGAGCGTTGGTACCGCTTCTCGACTCTGGGAGACGGGCAGATCGGCGATCAGATTCGATTGCTCATTCCGGAGGGCGGCGTCGAATCGATCTCGCGCCCCCAGTTGCCGCGACCGAACTCGACCGTTGATCATCCGTATTCGACATCGTTCGTCGATCCGCGGCTGCCGCAGATGGAAATTCCGCTGTTTGAGGATCAGGCACATGGCGTTCCGAAGGCCGCGGGGACGTTGCTGCCGGATCTCTCGGGGGGATACACGGTCCTCCTGTCCGGGGCGAATGGGGCTCCGTCACTCACCTACAATACGCCTGAAGGGCCGCAGACAATCGATGCCTTGGAGATTGGAGGCCCGTCGCAGCGCGTGGCGGTGATCGAACTCGACCTGTCGCGGTTCCTGAGTTATGTCGAATACCCACAAGGCATCGCGGCGGCCCGATTTGAGTTCCCGTATCAACTGGCAACGGCCGTTGCTGGCGGCAGCATCACCGTCGAAGTCCTCGACCGCGAAGCCGATGGCTTTGTGACTCCCGAAGATGGCAGTCGCACGGCTGACCGGTTCCGACCATTGTCGCTGAACATCGATCCCAGCGGACGTCCGTCGCACGTTGATGGTCCGTTCGTCGCCACCATTGCGAATGGACTTCAGCATCTGGACGTTGATCTGACGCAGGAAGTGCGCGACGCCCTCTCGGTTGGGCATACGCGGCTGATGCTGCGCATTTCGACGGACGTGACCGCGGGGACATTCCGTATCGCAGCGCCCGGCCTTGGCTCTCCCACCCAGTTCGAGATCGAGACACTCCGTCGCGGGGGCGTCGTCGCAGATGTTTTTGACGGCGAAGGGCGACGATTGGCCGAAGGATTGTCCCTCATCGACACCCGGAGTTTTCCAGCGGGCGACTTCTCCATCCGCGTCTATGATCCATTCGCCGATCCGAATCACCGTCTCTACGATCCAGGATATCAGCGGGACGCGGCGATTGATTTTGTGCTGGAAATCGAACCGCCAAAGGTCGGAGACGCTGACGCGCCCTCGGATCGCGATGAGATCCACGGCGGACAGGGGGACGACGTTATCGCCGGCGGCGCGTATCGCGATCGGCTGTTCGGCTTCCGCGGACGAGATGTTTTTGCAGCCGAGGCGGTCGAAGTTCGCGATCTGGCCGCGGGCTACTCGTTCATCGACTTCCTGGAAGCGACGTCCGGTCCGTTCCGTTCGTTGATCGCACCGGCCTCTGGTCAGGAAAGCAGCAACATCCCGCGGCCCGATGACTTCGAAATTGAATTCGCCAGCCCGGCGCTCGCGTTGCGGATCGGTGAGTCCATTGGTCTGACCATCGTCACACCGGATGGGCACCTCACACTGCGGCGTCCGCTGCGTGCCAGCGATCTGACGCAACTGCTCGAACTCGACGCGAGCTACCTCGGCATCAGCGACATCAGCGGACTCGAGTATGCCGTCAATCTGCAGTACCTGTCGCTGGCCGGCAACGTCATCAGCGATATCTCGCTGCTTCAACCGGGACTCCGCCCAGGGCGGGAAGAGCAA
>JAHBXU010000690.1 GCA_019636315.1 Planctomycetaceae bacterium
CGCTGGGCCGCCATCGCCGAAATAACGGGCTTCGCCGGTTCCCGCAATCGTGACCACTTCACCGGCGGAGACGACCGAACAGCAACTGAGGCATGCCAATATCAGACGGAGAGTTTGCGACATCGTAGCGCTCCGGGCGGCGAATCGTGACGCGGATTTCCTGAGACAGCGGGAATATCCAAGCCGCCCGGATGATAGGCGATGATGCGTCGAGCTTTGTAGGGTCGGCCCGACGATCGGCCAGGGCATGATTGAAAATTGCGAGAAATCCGAAGCCCCAGCGAGGACGACCTTGAGAGCCGCGACTTTGTCCATTCCTCACGACCGTGTCGGGGTTCTCCCGTTTGTCAAACATGCTCTCAGACAGACTCCGGCAGAAAGCTTCCAGACCGAGGCGCCGCCATGCACAGGAGACTGCACGCGCTATCACCGCAGCGAAGAATCAGCGGATCAGAAAATGCTCGATGGGCAAGTCGGCAAAGACCTTTTCTTGAGTGACCTTCTCCCTCCATCTGCGTACTAAGCGACTCGCTTCTGCGTTGCATTGCCGGCAGGATTTCGGAGAATGCACTTCTCGATTTCACCCTTGGGGAGACTTATGATGCGGACGTTTCTTGCGATCATCGCGGTCGGATTGCTGTTCAGTGCTGGCGCCCACCCTTCACGTGCGGACGAGCCACAAGCGTGGCAATCCTTGTTCAACGGAAAGGATCTGTCCGGCTGGAAGTACGATGAATCCTACTGGTCGGTGCAGGACGGAGTCATCACAGGGCAGACAACCCCGGACCATCTCCTCAAGGGTTATAACACCTTCTGCGTCCTGGCGGACAAACAGCCGGCGGACTTTCAGCTGAGGCTCAAGTACCGCATCGTCGGCGGCAACTCGGGCGTGCAATACCGCAGCAAGGTTCTCGATGATCAGAAGTGGATTGTGGGCGGCTATCAGGCCGATATCGACTCGACTCCGACGTACAGCGGCATCAACTACCATGAGCGAGGCCGCGGCATCCTCGCTGATCGCGGGCAGTCGGTCGAAATTGCGGCGAGTGGTGCAAAGCGTGTCACGCAATTCGCTGATAAAGAGCACCTGCAGGAACTGGCGGTAAAGCCCGAACAATGGAATGACTATCTGATCGTCGCGCGCGGCAACCATCTGCAGCACTTCATCAACGGCGTTCTGACGGCTGAAGTCATTGATGACCAGCCGGATCACGCCGCGTCGAGCGGGGTCATCGCACTGCAGGCCCACGCGGGGCCTCCGATGATTGTGCAGTTCAAGGAAATTGAACTGCTCGAACTGCAGCCGGAACCAGCCGAATAATGGGAAGTCCCATCGTCGACGCGAGAAGCCTCTCATGACCGGCTCTTCACTCCCGTGCCCATGGCCAGTGTTGCTCGCGACATGAGCTTGGAGGCTGCGCAGTTTGGGGCGAGGCCACAAGATGACTCGCGAATTGACTCGTCAATTCGGCGTGAAGTGGGCGACCGCGGTCGGCAACATCCATTTCGTGTGAAATTACCCGACATCGGGGCACGAGCATCGCCTCGTTGGCGATTCCACTGATTTTCAAGATTTCGGGAATATCAGGCGCGCTCGATGGATCAGTCCGGTGTGGTGCCGTTGCGCCGAGTTGTCAACAAACGCAAGTCAACGATTGAAGAGAGACGAATTATGAAGTCATTGTCCACTTTCGCGATGTTCGCCGGATTGCTGGCATTCGCCGCCATGGGATGCGGTGATCAGGCAGCGACGCCCCCGCCTGCCGATACCGGCGCCGCCACCGCCCCGGTTGAAGAGGGCCACGCTGACCATGATCATCCGACCGAGGAAGCCGCTCCGGCCGAAGGCGCTGCGACCGAATAACTTCGCGACTCGATGAGAGCTGCCGATGATGACGATTGACGCGGTGCGCTTGGTTCAGGCGCGCCGCGTCGCTCTTTGGATCCATTGCGGCAGCGTATCGCCCGTCTTGGGAGTGTTGTCGCGCGTGAGTCCTGGAAATGGAAAGCGGGTGACGAGCGTCAAGATCGGACGATCTGCCCGATCTGACGGACATTCTCCGCTTCACCGGCCAGTTTCGAGGCGATGCTTTCCGCGGCCTCGCGTGCGACGATCAAAACGAGGCCGATCCCCTGATTGAAGACGCGGCTCATCTCGTCGTCGGCAACTCCGCCCAGCCGTTGCAGCCACGGAAAGACCAAGGGCACATCCCAGGACGTTTCATCGAACACGGCGCGGCAACCCGCAGGCACAATGCGGCTCACATTCTCGGCCAGTCCCCCCCCGGTAATGTGAGCGATCCCTCGAACCGCGGATCGGATCGTGGGGTCGGTCATGAATGCACGCACGACGTTGGCGTAGATCCGCGTCGGCGTGAGCAGGACATCGGCGACGCTGCCGCCGAGTTCGGCGATCGGATCGTCGATCCCGAGTCCCGCGTGGTCGAAGACGATCTTGCGGACAAGGCTGAAGCCGTTGGAATGCAGTCCGCTGGACGGAACGCCCAGGAGGACATCGCCGGCCTGAATCTGCGATCCGTCAATCAGCTGCGACTTCTCCACGACCCCCACGCAGAACCCGGCCATGTCGAAGTCGCCCGCCGCGTAGAGGTCGGGCATGATGGCCGTTTCGCCGCCGATGAGTGCAGCGCCGGCCTGGACGCAGCCTTCACTGACCCCCTTCACCAACTGTTCCACGAGGTCCGGATCGTCCTTGCCAAGGGCCAGATAGTCGAGAAAGAACAGCGGCTCCGCACCCAGGCACAAACAGTCATTGACGCACATCGCCACGAGGTCGATGCCGACCGTATCAAACCGCCCGGCACGAATGGCGACTTTGAGTTTCGTACCGACCCCATCCGTGCCGCTCACGAGCACCGGGTCTTCGTACCGCCGGCCGTCGCCCTGAAGCTGAAACAACCCGGCAAACCCGCCCGTGAGCGGCATCACACGAGGCGAATGTGTGCGGCCCAGCAGCGCCGGCAACCTTTGCATGGATTGCTCGTACACGTCCAGATCGACGCCTGCGTCTTTGTAGGTTACTGCTGCCATGACCTGTCCGTGGAGCTGATTTTGATCGTACGAGACAATCCCATATCGACTGATCCGCCCGGACTGACGCCCGGCATCAAAGGAGTCGCCTCATCAGGTC
>JAHBXU010000691.1 GCA_019636315.1 Planctomycetaceae bacterium
CTTGCGTTTCCCATGCCCACGGCCAACTCGACATTGCCTTCGATGTGCGCAATCTCGTGCCGTTTGATTTTCGTATGCCGATCCTCCCAGACCAGTTCGTGCTGGCTGCCCCCTTTGCTTCCGTTTTTCTCCCAACCGACAATCTGATGCTTGTTGCCAGAGATGCGAGTTTTTGAGTCATTTCGGACGCGTACATCCATGTCTTTCTGCGCATGCACGAAGACCCGCTCACTGTCCCTGAGGTCTTCAAACATCAATTCGTTGTAACCGTCGCCCTTCTTGGACGAGTTGGTTTTCAAATAGGTCCGGGTCTTGTGTTCCGGCAGGCTGTAGTGCGGCATCTGGTCGGCGTTATAGACGCTGCCGATAATCAGCGGCCGGTCGGGATCTCCTTCGAGAAAATCAACGATCACTTCCTGCCCAATCCGCGGAATGGACACATTGCCCCATTCGCGGCCAGCGTGCGGGTGGGCAACGCGCATCCAGCAGGAACTGTTCTCGTCTTTCGTGCCTTCGCGGTCCCAATAAAACTGGACTTTGATGCGTCCATATTTGTCGCAGTAAATCTCTTCACCCTTCGGACCGACCACGACGGCGGTCTGAATTCCGTGAACAACTGGTTTGGGGGTCAGCCGCGCTGCACGAAACTTCGTCGACTCGGGAATACATTGAAAGGCATTCGAGTAGTCCGCCGCGCTGCCGCCACCGCCGGTTTCGTACGCGAGCGGCTCTGAGGCATGGTGGATGATCGATGTGACGGCGTAACTCTTGCCTTTCTCCGCCGCGTCCGGGTGATAGCCGATCTTGAACTTGCACCCCGGAGTCAGGAAGTAGCATGTGCTGGACGACTGCACGATGTCGTGCCCGGTTTCTTCCTCCTGCATGCGAATATCCGTGAGCGGCGTTCCATCACCACGTGTCAGGTAGTCGCCCGGGTAGTCGTAGAACTCGAACTTGGACGACTCCTGGAACGGGACGATGGAATTGCTGTTGGTCATCAACGCCGTGCGGGGCGTCTCGAAGTTGTAGTCCGTCTGCGCCCACTTGCCGGAACGAAACTCAAATCGATGCTCCCAACTCGTCAGATGCTCCTTGATGGCGATCGAGGTCGCGTCGTCCGGTAAGTCGATCTCCGCCTGATCGCAGGCGAAATAGCCGCCGGCGTCGTCGGCCATCACGAGCGTATGCTTGCCATTCTCGTGTTGAAAGTAGTAATAGATCCCGTCCTCCTCCATCAGCCGGGAGACGAAATTGAAATCCGTCTCTCGATACTGCACGCAGTACTCGCGCTGGCGATATTTGCCCTTCAGCCGGGGCGAGTAATCAGAGAATCCGAGATCATCGAAGATTTTCTGGATGATCTGAGGCGATGTCATGTTCTGAAAAATGCGGCAATCGGACGTCCGCGTGAGGAACCATAACCAGGGAACGACCTCGGCACGGTAGTTGCGCCGGTCTTCCCGATCGAGATCCCCCACAAAGAATCGATTGATGACGCCATGAAAATAACGCCGCGGACCGTCATCGATGGTGGCCGTGCTGAACGTCACCGGTTTGCCAACGAGACTGCTTGGGGCAATGCCGGGATTGTCTGAGATCAGGTCCAGTTCGAAGCGAAACAGCCGCGACAATTCCTCGCGCCCGCGAAACCCGATCAGGAAAATCTGATCCTCACCGATCGGCGGCGAAATCTGCAGGAAGCGATTTGCCTGCTTGAGGGCCATATCAAGGGCTCACTGGAAGAAGGACCGAATGGTCACCAACCGATTGTCAGTGTCGCGAAGAGCATAGCATCGACCGCGAGATGGGCAAACGGGACGGAGTCAGAGGCTCCGCCCCGCTAGATGCCCACGGCCGATTGGAAACCGCTTCGCTGAGATCGGTCAGACTGCTTGATGAGGGGGACACGCAGGCAGGACCGTTGCTGAGACGCTTGAGGAAAACGGCCTGTCCCGCGCGAAAGTCGACGATCAGGACTCACCCTGTTCGACCTTCCAGGTGTACTCGACATTGCCCTTCTTGGCCCCTTCCTTACTGAACTCGGTGTACTTGATCTTGATCTCTTCATAATTTAGAGATCCGTTGACGACCGGCGGACCGGACACCGCCCCGGACCCCGACATCGACAGATGTGTGATGGACACATTCTTGAGTTCGATCGCGAGATAGATCGTCTGCCCTTCATCGGTATACGTGGCAGTTTCATCGATCTTCACCGTCGAAAAGACCTTGCCCTTGCTGAACGCCTCCTGAAGCTTGGGCGTCGACTTGTCGAGTTCCATGACGAACGTGACGTCTTCAAAATCGACCGCGCCGCGGGTTCGAGCTGCCCCGGTCCGTCCTCCGCCAGGACGATTGCCCCCCCAACTGAAACTGTCGAGGTCGCTCCAGGCCTTGTGGTCTTTTTCTTCCGATTGGCCGTCAATCCCGTCGAACTTGATGAAAGCGGTTGCATTAGCCATGGACGTGCTCCTGAGGTTGCCGAGATTTCGATCGTGAGCAGGATCGACGGGACCGACCCGTGCCCTGGCTCGACCGGATGTCGCTGCGACCAAAGTTGGCGTCACAGCGTTCTCCACGATTCACAACACCATTCTCGTTGCGTTCCGTCCGTTGTTGCGTGATTTTTTCCGAAAACGGCAAATACCCCACGGGCGGCATTACGGCGGGTTTCCCCGCAGCGGTTCCCGCGGTCGGTAAGCGACGGCCTCCCATGCGTTGCGCGAAATGACCTGAATCTCGCAGGCGTCCGCGGCCGCTTGCGTCTCGAACGTGAAGATGTGATGAATCTCCGGCGCTGTCCATAAATAGCGGCGAACAACGCGGCGCGGGGCCGGGTTCGCCAGCACCAGAGCACGAAACGCCGCGGGTTTGTCGGCTGCGGACTGATGTCGCTCGGTCACGACAAGGGAAATCGAACCATCGTCCCCTTTCAGTGGCTCGACCTGAAAATCGATCCCGGCGAGCGACTCGTCCAGTTCGGAACCGGGCGTCGTCGCGTCGCGTGCAAGCCGGCGCCCTTGAGGGCCGGTATTGGCATCGTAGATGAAAGAGACGTTGATGTCGGCTTCATTTGCCGACGGCGGCCAATGCGGCGTGGGGATGCGGATCAGCGGAGCCGGCTGATCGGCTTCAAAGGTCCGTTC
>JAHBXU010000692.1 GCA_019636315.1 Planctomycetaceae bacterium
CCCATGATCGGCTTCCTGGGGACGGTGGTCGGCATCACGCTGGCCATTGCCAATGTGACGCCCGATCAACTGGATACTTCGCTCAATCAGGTGACTGGCGGATTGGCCGTTGCGTTCGACACGACGGCGGTTGCGATCTCCTTCACTGTTGTACTGGTGTTCTCCTACGTTTGGGTCAAGCACCTGGAGCAACAGTTGTTGTCGAAAGTGGAGTGCATCAGCGATCGTCAACTGGCGCCGTTGCTGTCAGTGACCGAACATGCGGCTGACCCTGTTCATCAGGCCCAGACGGTCGCCGCTCGCCAGTTGCTTGACCGGACGGAGTCACTGGTGCGCGAGCAGACCATCCTGTGGCGCGAATCCATGGACGGCATGCGTAGCCGCTGGTCGGAGACTATCGATTCACAACAGCAGGAGTTGTCCCACAACCTCCATCAAGGCGTGGAGTCGACGTTGACGGAACACGCCGACCAACTGGCCCACGTGCGAAACGAATTCCTGACCGCGTTTGAATCGGCCGCCGGTCAGTTCCAGGCGGCGATTGAAACCGATGCCGCTCGTCGGGATGAGCGTGAGTCCCGTGCGGAAGCGCAGCAACAGGCCTTGTGGGAGCGTATCCAGGCCGGTCTGCAGGACGTACTGCGAGTTCATGACGCCCGGACTGAGGACCTTCTGGACGGTTTCAGCGAGCGGATGCATCAGTGGCAGGACGCAATGGAGCGGAGTTCCCAGTCGGTCGAGGCCCAGGTGCAGTCCCTGGCCGACTGTGCTGGTCAGCTTTCGCGTCTGTTGGAGCAGGGCGAGCATCTGACTCGCGTTGAGCGGCAACTTGTGGACAACCTGGCGGCTGTCCGTGCAGCAGAAACATTCGAGGAGACGTTGCACAACCTGACGGCGGCCGTCCACTTGCTCACCGCACGTGCGAAACCAAGAGCCGCATGAGTCCAGAGTGTTGAGCGTGCGGTTGCGAGTCTTCCGTCGGTAGCGCTTCGTTGATTATCGAAGCGTTGCGTCGGGTGCACGGGCGAGCCGCATGGCGAATCAAATCAAGAGTTGTATGACGAATGCTTGACCGGCCCCGCGGGATTGTTTTCCCGCAAACGTCACCGTGGCGGCCGGTCAAGCAACGGGGGTGAGGGGGAAGCCGGGGTCTGCCGCGGAAGGCGGTCGGCCCTGGATCTTGAACTGGCGCACGTGCGCCTGGCGTCGACGACCGCGAGGATCGATCGCACAGCATGTCCAAGCGCGTTGCAAGCACGGCGAACGCCGTATCGCTGTTTCCGTTTCTGGCAGTATTGATCTGCGCGATGGGCGCGTTGATCTTACTCCTGCTGGTCACGACCCGCCGCATCCGTCAGGAGCAGGCCGAGCAGGCCGCCTCTGTCTCCGTTCCAGCAGAACCCGCCGCGATTGAACCGACTCTTCCGAACCCTGCGCCGCCGACGGAGAACGACCCACCCGTCCCGAGGTCAGAGTATCTCGACGCGCCGCTGAGTCCGCTCTTTGCACTCGATCCCGCCCCCGCACTCCCCGATCCCAATGACGCGTGGCGCGCGCGGCTCAAAGCGCTGTCCAGTGAGCATACTGCTCTGGCGGCTGCCGTCGTCGATCAGGAGCGTACGGTCGCGCGGGTTCAGACGGCCATCACGGCCGAATCGAGTTCACTCGACGAACTGCGTCAACGGGCGGCGATGCTCACGAAAGATGCCGCAGAACTCGATCGTCTTTTGATGCACATGCGTCAGGACGAAGTCGACACGGACGACCGTGCGGCGTTTCTCAAGCGAAAGATCGATGAAACGCGTGAGCAACTGGCGCACGCTGACTCACAGTATTCCATCATGCCCTTTGACGGGCGACTCGGAACGACGCGACGACCAATCATCATCGAGTGCACTGAGGACGGTATTACGTTCGTCTCCGAGGGCGTGTCGCTGCGAGCGGCCGACCTGAATGGGTTCACCCCGCGCTACAATCCCATCCTCTATGCCGCACGGGGACTGTCGAGCTACTGGGCGCGCAAAGATCGGCTCGACGGCGCAGGCGCCAAGGGAGAGTCGTATGTTCTGATCGTCGTGCGACCGAAGGGGACTGTTGCCTACTACGTGACCCGCAAGCTGCTGGGACCCAAGTTCGACAATTTTGGCTACGAGCTGGTGCGCGAGGATCAGGAGTTTGTCTGGCCGGCGTCTGATCCGGCCGCCACCCGACTGTGTCGCGAAATTGTCGACCGCATGATGGCGGAACGGGATGCGCTCTATGCGTCGATGCCGGAGTCCTCCAACATCCAGGTGCGGGAATTCAGCGATGAAACCGGCGCCTTCCGTCTCGACGAGATCGATCGCATTCGCAATCCCGCTTCCAGCGTCACGATCAATGGAATGAAGATTCAGCGGACTCCGCTCCCTGCAGCCAACCCAGGGGCCCTCGGTGCGCGCAGCGGACCGCATTCACTTCCCGGTCATGCGTCCGGAAGATCGCAAGGCGAGCCCGCCATGCCCGGCCGTTTTGTCGTGCCGGAGGCGGAAAGTCTCGCCCGGATTGAACAGGGCGAAAGCGAAGACGGTTTCGGTCAGACTGATTCCGCTGGACAATACCCGTTCCGGACCGAGAACGGAGAGCATCCACTTTCGTCCTCGTCACGAGAGCCGATGGAGTCGCCGCATCCATCGCCCGCGCCCCTCACGCCGTTCGCCGACTATCTTCGCAAGTCACGTGGCCAGGCGTCTGAACCGGGTGATGAAGCGGGAGAAAAGTCGCAGTTTCCGAATCAGGCGCGCTCCGCGGAGGTCTTCGGAAAGAATGCCGGGCCGCCGCTCGCGAATGCGTCTCCAGATGCGCCCGCGATGCTCGACCTGGACCCCGTCACGCAGCGCGACATCCCTCGCGGCGCAACAACCGCCAATCCGCAGTGGGGCATTCGCCGACCGGGAGGGTTGATTGGATTCGAGCGGGAAGTCCTTGTGCGCGTGACGTCGACGCAAGTCACGGTCGCTGACGAAACGGCCTTCTCACTTCATCCGGGAATGACGCCCGATGAATTGCGGAATCTCTTCGCGGCGCATCTGAACAACCAGGTGAAAAGCTGGGGTGAGCCGCCCCGCAGTTTCTATTGGCTTCCCACGGTGAGTTTCATGGTG
>JAHBXU010000693.1 GCA_019636315.1 Planctomycetaceae bacterium
CAGCATCCACTACCTCGACGCCACCGTCGCCGGTTCGAGCGACCAGGCCCGCCGCGGCGACGTCCTCGTCCTCGTCGGCGGTGAAGTGTCGACCGTCGCTGCGTGCCAGGACCTGTTCGACTCCTTCGCCCGCCGCACGATTCACACCGGCCCCTGCGGCAGCGGGGCGCAGATGAAGCTCGTCGTCAACCTGGTGCTCGGCCTCAACCGCGCCGTGCTCGCCGAGGGCCTCTCGTTCGCCAAGGCCTGCGGCATCGATCCCCGAGCCGCCCTCGACGTCCTCCGCGACTCGCCGGCGTTCTCGACCGTGATGGACACGAAGGGCGAAAAGATGCTCACCCGCGACTTTACCCCGCAGGCCCGCCTGCGGCAGCACCTCAAGGACGTCCGCCTGATCCTCGCCGCCGCCGCCGAACACGATGCCAAAACCCCCCTCTCCACCTGGCACGCCGCCACCCTCCAAACCCTCGTTGACCACGGCTTCGGCGACGACGACAATTCATCTGTGATCCGCGCGTTCGAATCATAGGCCGCTTGCCGACATGAGTAGTCAGACGATCAGCTCCCAAACGATCCTCCGATTTTCAGTCTGGTTCGTTGTCGTCACAGTCTGGTTCGTTGTCGTCAGTTGTGTTGCGGCAGCGCTCTTCCTCCTGTTCGGCCAGTTCGATTGGGTCCGGGGTCCAGCGGCAGGCATCGGCATCACCGCAGGCTTCGTCGGCAGTGGTGTCGCTGCTTGGTTTGCGATGCGTTCACGCGACCAGATGCTGATTGCGGTGGCGCTTGCATCAGCGTTGCCCATCGCATTCTGGAGCTGGGTTCTTTATCGTGCGATGAATGTCAACTCGAGCTAATCATGCGCCGCTGCGAGTAGGTCAGGCTGTGCCTGGTGATCGGTCTTTTCCTCCGGCGTCAGGCTGCGTGGGTTTGGCTGTTGGTGGAACCACCGAGAAGTTAGTTCCTTGTTTGACTGACGCGGAAGGATGACAGCGTGTCGAATCACGTCACAAATCGAACACGCGCAATTGTCGCAGGCGTTACGCTCTCGTTCTTCATTGCAGAATGGCTCATGTTCGAGTTGACCCGCATACCTTACTGTCCACCGTACGACATGAGTACATTTTTGGGCACAGAGCAATACGCGATTGCCAAATTCATTGCGGCAATGGCCGTCATATTTCTGTGTGTGGTGATCTATTGGGGGTGCCGTTTCCGATTCACTGCCCTCGATTTCATCGGATATTTCTTCTTGCTCGGAGTGCTGACTGCCAGCTTTGGCGTATTGATTGTCCACCCTTTCTGGCCCGTGACGCCCTTTGAGTACACTTGGGTGGGACTGTTTTGCAGGTAACGAAGGGGCTCAGGCTGTGTCTCCCGTGCGAAAACGGTAAGACCCGCCGAGTGCCGCCCGCGGCACCCGCTGCGACGCAGGTTCGGCTGGGTGGCATGGCATCATGGCGATAGCCGGGTTGCCATGTCGGCTTGGTTGCGACGTGTGAAAATGCGATTCCATGCTTACCCGCCTGCCGGCGCGAAAGCATGCCACTCGGTCGCAAACCGTTCCTGTTCAGGTTTCAGAACGGCCAGCTGAAACGCATCGCGTTCTATACCGACTGTCCGCATTGCGCCCAGGAAATCCGCGCGGCCGAGAAGTACATGGGCGCCAAAGTCGCCTGCAAATTCTGCAACGGCGCCCTCCAGTTTGTGGAAAGCATCGCGATGTCATGAGGACGTCGAACCTGCTACGAATGGTCAGACGAACATCCTGCGGAGTTCGCCCCCAGCACGCGAACGATCTCTTCCGGAGAGAACCCACGATCAATCATCGATTGCTTGAGGTTCACCTCCAGTTCGCTGCGGCGAATCCGGTACCAGTAGTGGCAGATACTCGGAACGATGCACATCAGCGTGATGGCGCCCCAGAAGACCACGCGACCATTCGTCAGAACTTCGAGGAGTGACGTTGACATGATTCGAGTTCTCCCTGTGGCGATGTTGGAATTCTGAACCGACGATTCGTTCGTGGATCCCGAATCTTAGAGTTTTTTCCATCATACCCGGAACGTGCGAAACCGTTGGAAGCGAAACCTCCTCGCATCTCACCCGACCTCTGACGGCGGCCACGTCAACTCGGGGCGATCGACCAACCCAAGACCTTGTTTCTCGCAGCGCTCACTTCTCTCCCGAGACTGCCTCGGCGATGTTGCGGGTGTGGTCGCGCACGCGGCTGTAGGCGTTAAGTGATGCTAAAAATGCCACACTGACCAGTGGTGGAATGGTCCCATGGGACAGATCGTCGAGGTGCTGGCGGCGAAGCTGTTTGATCTCCCCCCGGATGCGGCGGGCCGCGGGGGCCGTCTTCGTGAGCACGTTGCGGTCCCCCTGTGCCAGTGCCGCATTCACGGCGCCGAGATACTCCGCCAGGTGCCGGTTCAGTTCGGCCAACCCTTCGCGTTGAGCCGCGGTAAAACGGTGTCCGTCGCGACGCAGCTTCCGGTCGAATTTGTCCAGGTTGGCAACGTAATCACTGACGGATTCGTACTCGTCCGCCATCCGCAACTGCCGGCGGGCCTCTTCTGCAACCGCATGAGGCACGTTGCCGGAGAGCAAATCCGTGACAAACTCCGCCACTTCGTCCTGCATCGCGTCGAGCACCTGCTCCCGTTTGCGCAAGCGGTCGGCCAAGGCTTTGTCCGGATCGTCCTGCTGCATCAAGTCGACCAGCCAGTCGAGCATCTTGGCGCAGCTGCTGCCCATCTTCTGAATCTCACGACCGGATTGCTCGATCGCGAGCGCCGGCGTTTCCAGCATGCGGATGTCGAGATCGGTCAGCCGCGCCTTCTCTTTGAACTCCTTCGCCGGGACCATCCAGTTCAAGAACCGAATGCACAGCGGCACCAGCGGGAGGAAGAGCAGTGTGTTCGCAATGTTGAAAATGCTGTGCGTCGCCGCGATTGCCGCCGTGGTGTGCGGAAATGTCTCCTGGCCGTCCACCAACACCGCCTGCGAGACATTGACATTGACCAGCCACTGAATAAGACGAATGTAAGCGCCGAAAACCAGCGTGATCCAGAACACTCCCACCATGTTGAACATCACGTGAAAATAGGCCGCCCGGCGAGCGTTCGTCGTCGCTCCCA
>JAHBXU010000694.1 GCA_019636315.1 Planctomycetaceae bacterium
CGTCGAATAAACCCCAGGCCGCTCACCACCACTTTCAACTGAGCTTGGGACATCATCCGGAAACATCTGTTGAACCGCAGGCCGCTGCAAACTGCTGCCGATCCAGCCGTCCAAACACGCGCCGAAAGGTATCGTGCGACGGGATGCCGCCCGGCAATGGCAGAAACGACTTCAACCACTCTGCCCGATGTTTGCCGAACGCCTCGATCTGGGTCCACTCATCCGCACCGCAAAACACCGCCAGAATGGCGATGCTGATGATGTCCATCAGCCGATGATCGCACCGCTCCACCACCCGCGGATCCGGCAGCTCGGCCAAGTACTTGCTCAACCCCTCCACAAACCCTTGCGCATCCTCCATGATCGCAACTCCAGCACACCCGCTCGCGGCCCTACGGCTCCCTCCGTGCGATTCAACCCGCCGAGCGACCGCTCAACCTATCACCAGCCAATGCCTTACGTCCAGCTTCTGATGCGTACGCCCTGCCAACACCTCGAAGCGAAATAGAAGACAAACTTAGTACCATTGGGCACAGCCAGCCCTACGTCATTTGGCTTAATCGGCCGGAACAAACGCTGGTGATTCTGATGGAAAATCTTCTGGAAAAACATCTACAAAAAGCTCTTTTGTAATCACCTTTGTCAAGAAATCGGTAGTTGTAAGCCCGTATTCCCGCCACCGTGGACCACGACTCTCATTTACCACAATTAGCCAGTTTGAGGGTAGACCATCGCAGACCCAATAGAGAACATCGCCATTGTCGGTAATTGCCCAAGGGAAAATGCCATTTGGATTAGGGAAGACAGCATACGGGATATGCTCTCCAAATTCGTCACGGAGCTGTCGCAAAGTCTGAAGCTGTATCCCGCTCGACTCAAAAAGATTAAGGTGCTTGTTTTCTGAAAAAGGATTTAACACCCAGAGGAAACGATCAACCGCTCCCGTCCCGTAGCAGTTGATGAATTTCTTGTAATCGTCAGGCAACGCAAATCCTAGCCTCGCTTCTACAAACTCCCAACCATCTTCATTTGGTGTTTCGAAGGGACTCTCAGGCGGTTGCATCACCTTTTGTAAAGTGTGCAGCGATAACATTTATCTACCTCTATTGATGATAGACACATCTAAACTGAACGCGCTGCTGCCTCTTGCCCGCAGAGTCACTCCGACCGGAACAAGATTCGATCCTTGATAGATAGGAGTTGCCCAATAATCGACGGCTTCTCCACTGCGGACCGCCGCCGCCACTTGATTCTCAAAACCTCGCATGACAGGAGCCTGGTAGGTCAGGCACTCCGTGCCTGATTTCTCGGGCGGCTATTGATCGTCTACGGTCATGCCGCAATATTGTCGCGGAAAGCTCGTTGGTAGTACGTTGTTTTTCACGGCGATGACGTATCTTCCGTGGCCAATCATTGACGACCCCAACGTCGGTGTCAGGCACAGGGGTGCCTGACCTACTTCACTCACGACCACTCCAATTTGATGCGTACGCCCTGGCGGGAGCGTCAACTGCGTATTCATGGAATCGGTTCTCTCTCTGCTGCAGAGGACGACAGGCAGCATACCATTGCATTCTCACATCGCGATGCTCTCCACAAACTGGAGGGCGCCGTTGCAGAATTTGCAGGCGACTTTGGCGCCCATGTACTTCTCGGCCGCGCGGATTTCCTTGGCGCAATGCGGACAGTCGGTATAGAACGCGATGCGTTTCAGCTGGCCGTTCTGAAAGCTGAACAGGAACGGTTTGCGGCAGAACTTGCATTGCACGCGCTGCCCGACGTACTTCCCGTGGATGCGAAGCTCCTGTCGGCAGGCCGGGCAGGAGACATAATAACCCAGCGGACGGACGTCTATCATACTCTCGACCTCCTGAAGGGGGACGAACTCCGGCAATTCGATTGGTTTGGGTTGCAAATCGTCATTGAGCAAAGCCCCGCAGGTTTGGCAGTGAATGATTCGGGGCGGCATCGGGTCGTGACAATCGGGGCAGGGGCCCCCAGGCCAGGCAGGCATGATCGTTTCTCGTTGTCGGAATCGAATGTGGTCCGGCTACGGTCTGCGCAGCTCGAGGAGGTCTCAAGCATTGGCCCTTGCGACGAAGCTCCGCGGAGCCGTATTCCGCGGTGGTGGGAGCCGGGTCGCAACTCTCCCATCATAATACAATCGTGCGGTCTCTGCGCACGACTCGCGTGCATTCCATGAAGTCAGTCGTCGGGTTGCTGCGGAGTCAGTTCGACCGCTGCAGGCGGAGCGGCCCCCGCGGCTTTCAGACAGGCGAGCGTCCGAAATCCTCGGAAATAGACGCGGCCATTGGCGACGGCCGGAGTGGAGTGGATTCTGTCTCCCAGAGGACTGCGGCCGACGACCTTGAGTTGGGGCGCGGTGCTCACAACGGCGATCTCGCCTTCCTCCGAAGGTGCGTACAGGTGACCGTCGATGAGCACGGGCGAGCTGCTGTACGTTCCACCGACGCGCACGCGCTCGAGCGTCTCACCGGTCTGCAGGTCGACGCTGCAGGCGACGCCGTCGTCCGTCCACAGGTAGAGCACCTTGCCGTCGAAAATTGGCGTGGGCACATAAGGCAGCATGGTCTTGCGTTCCCAGCGCGTGCGGGGCGCCGCACCTGGTTCCCCAGGTTGCTCGATGGCCAGCATCAAATGCCCGCGCCCTCCCTGTCCGCAACTGGTGATGAACACGCCATCGCCATAGACGGGGGAGGCAAGAGTGCGCATGGGGAGTTCGCCGCTGCTCCACAGCTCCTCGCCGCTCCGTGGGTCCAGTGCACTCACGCCGGTCGCTCCACTGATACAAATCAGCTGCGGTCGCCCGGCGGCATCATTGAGAACCATGGGTGTCGCATAAGACGTTTCTCGGGTGGCTCGCGGTGTTCTCCAGATTTCTTCACCGGTTTCGCGCGAATATGCCGCAATGCAACTTGGCCCCTTCTGGTCATTTGTGGCAATGACCAGATTCTCATAGAGAATGGGCGACAGGCCGTGCCCGTGTTGGCTGACAAAGGGACCGAGATCGGCGGTCCAAACCGGCGTCCCGTCGTGCACGTTGTAAGCCGCGAGCTGGTAGTGATCGTTATCCGCAAACGAGGCATAAACACGTGTGCCGTCGGTCACGGGCGGGCCG
>JAHBXU010000695.1 GCA_019636315.1 Planctomycetaceae bacterium
GTCGCGACACGAGCACCGGGGAAGGTGACCATCGACGGGAACCTGGAAGAGTTCGCGAGCGCTTTCGCAACGCCGCTCGAGTACTTCCACCGCGACCTCAAGAATCGGGCCGCGCAGTTCTTTTACATGTGGGATGACGAAGCCTTTTATGCCGGATTGCGAACGCTCGACGAAAAGCAGGCCAACCTGGCTCCGGACGACCGGCTGTGGGAGGGGGACGGCGTCGAATGGTATTTCGACACGCGGCGGGGCGACGACTTCCGCAGCCGCGAGTGGGGGCCGGGCGCCGTGCACTGCTATTGGACCGCTTATCAGAACGATCAGATTCACCCCAGATTCTGTTTACGGCCAGGGTATCTCGACGCGATCAAGAAGATTGGCGTCGAAGTCGCCGGGCGACGGACGGAGTTTGGAGCAGAGACTGAGTTCAAACTTCCCTGGGCGAATTTTCCGGACTTTCAGCCGCGCGCCGGTGAAGTGATTGGCGTCGATGCGGAACTGTGCTACAGCGACGGCGCGGCACGCGTGTTTCGATCTTTCGTGTATGGCAGTCCCCTTTCCGTCTCGCAGCCGGCGAGTCAGGCGCCGATTCAGCTCATCGACAAACTTGAACGTTCCCACTGGAAACAATGCGGACCGGTGATGATGCCCATGCGTTGTGATACGCCGTGGGGACAGCCGCACAAAGCCCACGCGAGCGGCTGGATCGCGCTCCCGCCAAATCACGCCGATCAAGTCGGACGGATCGTGTTTCTGGTGACCGATTTGACGGGCCGCGACCTGGGCGAGTTTGAAGCAGAGAAGGAGACGTTTCAGGCCGAAGGGAATTTCGCCCGCGCGACGGCCCATTGGCCGAGCGACCTGGCCCCGCCCGGCGGCCATCACGTCACCGCGGTGGTCTATGACAAATCCGGCGAGGAACTGACCCGCATTGCACCGCGCCTCGTGAGCGTGAACATGGAGCCGGGGTACTGAGCGGGTGGCGCTGAAACTCGCGGCGCAACGCTCACGAGTTGAACCCCGTGCGCTTGTGTCAAATACTAACGTCTTCGAATGCGTGTGAACTGTTCGACCTGTGCAGTGAGTGCGATCTCGGTCGGAAGTCGCTCCATAGAACTGGCGCCGTAGAATCCGTCCACGCCGCGCGAGCGTTCCAGAATGAACTGGGCGTCGTCCGGCATGGCGATCGGGCCTCCGTGACAAAGGACGATCACATCGTCGCGCACGGTCCGCGCTGCATCGGCAATGGCGTCGATGAGAGGCACGCATTCGTCCAGCGTGAGGGCCGTGTGCGCTCCGATGCTGCCGCTCGTCGTCAGACCCATATGCGCGACAATGATGTCGGCCCCGGCTTCCGCGAGGAGTTTGGACTGTTCGGCATCGAACGCATACGGCGTGGTGAGCAGATCGAGTTGATGCGCGGCGGCGATGCAATCGACTTCCAACGCGAACCCCATGCCGGTTTCTTCGAGGTTCGCTCGGAAGACGCCGTCGATCAGCCCGACGGTGGGGAAATTCTGAATGCCGGCGAACCCGAGGTCCTTGAGTTCCCGCAGGAAGTGATCGCGAATCATAAACGGATCCGTCCCGCACACACCGGCGAGGACGGGCGTCTGTTTGACGGCGGTGAGCACCTCATACGCCATCTCTCTCACAATATTGTTGGCATTCCCATACGGCATCAGCCCGGCGAGCGACCCCCGTCCCGCCATGCGGTAACGGCCCGAGTTGTAAATCACGATCAGATCGATCCCGCCGGCTTCTTCGCACTTGGCGCTGATGCCCGTCCCGGCGCCGCCGCCGATGAGCGGCAACCCTTGAGCGATCTTGTCACGAAATCGTTTCAGTATGGAAGCGCGGCTTTCAGACACGATGGAGTTTCCTGATGATGGTCTGGCGGGTTGCTATTCGCTCGCTTGTTGAGTTGGTTTTACCGCAGAGAACGCGGAGAGTGCAGAGAAGGGGATCAGAGCGACTTGGTGTGCTGTCAACGACCTTTCAAGCCTTCATGGACAAAATAGACGACGTCCTGCGAACGACCACAGCGCGGTGACGGCCGCCCCACGTCTTTCTGCTCTCCGCGGTGAATGTCCTCTGTCTTGCACCTATTTTCCCCGCAACCGCAGGAACTGCTCGACCACGCTGGCAGCGAAAGCCGGATCGTTAATGTGAGACGGCAGACGGACGACGCGGCGAAGATCGTCCAGGTGAAGCTGCGATTCCAGTTCGTCGAACAGAGCCGCATCCGCCTCGGGATCATGGAACGGCTGGCCGGGAGCGTCGATCATCGACACGCCTCCCTCGGGAATGAGGACGGTGACCGGCGATGTCGCGCGGTTAAGTTTATCGGCGATCCAGCGGGCCACGGCACGATTCTCCTCGGGCGTCGTCCGCATGAGCGTGACCTGCGCATTGTGTACGTGCAGACGCCGGCCGGCAAACCGTTCCGGAACCGTCTCTCTGGCGCCAAAGTTCACCATATCCACAGCGCCCAGACTCAATACGTAAGGAATGCGGCGTGAGAGGATCGCGTCGAAGCGAGCCGGGCCCGCGGGAAAAACACCGCCGACCACTTCGTCCGCGACTTCTGTGGTGGTGATGTCCAACACGCCTTCGATCATGCCGCTGTCGACCAGTTTCTCCATCGCGCGGCCGCCCGAGCCAGTGGCGTGGAACACGAGCGCATCAAAGCCCCTTGCTTCGAGCGCTTCGCGGACCGCCGTGACACAAGGGGTCGTCACGCCAAACATGGTCATGCCGAGTGCCGGGCGTGTTTCAATCGGCGGCGGTTGACGGGCGACCATGCCCGCCATCGCATGAGCTGCGTTCGCGAGGACCGTTCGCGAAACGACGTTCAGGCCGGCGACATCGACAACCGAGTACATCATCGTGATGTCGCTGCAATCGACGTAGGGGGCCGTGTTGCCGCTGGCGACGGTCGAGACCATCAATTTGGGAACGCCCACGGGCAGCGCTCGCATCGCGGCCGTGATGAGTGCGGTCCCGCCGCTGCCGCCGATGCCGATCACGCCCGCGACTCGTTCCGCCGCCTGTTCGCCCACGAGGTATTGCACGAGCGCTTCGCTCATTGCGGCGACTGCTGCGCCGCGATCATTGTGCTCGCTCACAAATC
>JAHBXU010000696.1 GCA_019636315.1 Planctomycetaceae bacterium
CGTCTGGCCGGCCGGTAACCGTGCGTCGCGCAAGAGGGCGGCAGCACTGCCGAGAGAGAGGACTCCCCAGCGAGCGGCCTCCCGTCGGCTCAAACTTCTGGACATCGCGGCCCCCTCGTGACACATATCGACTTCGCCGCCTGTGATGACGACCGCCCTATTGTGCCGCGTCGCGACGTCCCTGGGAAGGGGCCGTGCGGGAGAGGTCGACGTCAATTCCTCAACAGGTCGACGGCGATATGGGCGGCGGGAAGAACACGCATGGTTTCCCACAGTGGCCGACCCGTACACGAGATCCACCAACGGCGTTGATGCACTGACTTGCGTCCCTCCGCGTCGCCGGGGAACTTGTGAATTGCGCGCGGATCAGTGACAATTCGGGCGTCACTGGACCTTTGGCGGAGCGCTCGTTCCACCTGCCGTTGTCGTCACCGATTATTCCTGACGTTTCCCTTGATGGTACACGATCCAATCCGCCGCCATCTGTCCGTGGGCGGGATTGCGGCGATGACCTTCGGGTTCGCTGTCCTCGCTGCGGAGTTCCGCTATGGCGTCTTCCGTGCGCAGGCTGGCGATTGGGCCCGCTTGCTGGTCGGTTTCGCCGCGATCGTTGTGGCGGCCTGGGGCCTCAAGGAATTGATTCGCGGTTGGTGGCCCGGATTGAAGCTTCGCAGCGGGCTGTCCCGTCGCAACCGCTTCATGCTGCCGGTGGAAGGACAGGTCTACTGCCTGATCATGGTCGTCCTGTTTTGTGGTTCGTCCATCGGCCGATCCAATACGCTGCTGCTGGTGTTTGCCCTGATGGCCGGGCCGTTCATCGTGAACGGCGGGATCACCTATCTGATGCTCAAGAAGCTGACCGTCCGGCGGACGTTGCCGCGGCGCGTGATGGCTGGTGAGCCCTTTTCCATTGAATTGGAGCTGATCAACCCGAAACGATGGTGGTCCGCATGGTTGATGAGCGTCCGCGACCGGGTCGGCAACGGCAGGGAAGAACTGCAGCCGGAGGTCCTGTTTACGCGCGTCGCGCGCCGCAGCCAGGAGACCGGACGATATCAACTGCGGCTCAGTCAACGCGGGCGATACGAGTTCGGTCCTCTCCAGATCAATTCGCGCTTTCCGCTGGGGCTGGTCGAACGGGGACTGATCCTGAGCAGCGCCGCGGAGATCCTTGTGTATCCCCGCATCGGGAGGTTCACATCCTCATGGCGAAAACAATTGCTGACGGCGACGCAACTTGTCAGCCAGGCGCAGCCGCGGGGCGTTCGATTCGATGACGATTTCCATCGAATTCGCGAATACCGTCCGGGAGACGATCCGCGGGCCATCCACTGGCGGACGTCGGCGCGACGGGATGAACTGATGGTCCGCGAGTTCCGCGAAAGCCGCGATCGGCATCTCATTCTCCTGCTCGACATGCACCTGCCGCCGCAGCCGACCGAAGCACAGCGTCAGCGTCTCGAATTCGCCTTGAGTCTGGCGGCAACGATCTACCATGATCAGTTGCAAAGCAGCCGCGGCACAGACGTGCATTTTGCAGCCAATAGTGCGCCATTTCAGGAATGGAGCGGGACGTCGCGCATCGGACGTCGTGATGAGTTCCTCGATCTCCTGGCGTTGTTGAATCCCGGCCGGTCGGCGGAGATGAAGTCGCTCTTCGACGTGGCGCTTCGCGAGCAGACGCCGCACAGCCGCATTGTCTTGATCACTCCGGAGGCCTCGCGGGCCGAGCAATGGGACGTCGCCCAATCGTTGCCTCGCAGCAATGGCGATCAGGCGGTCGCAATCGAACCTCCGCAATTGATTGTGGCCGACCCGAAACAGTTGGCTGGAATTTTTTCACTGAGCCATT
The DNA here is from genome assembly GCA_019636315.1 of Planctomycetaceae bacterium. GTDB lineage: Bacteria > Planctomycetota > Planctomycetia > Planctomycetales > Planctomycetaceae > JAHBXU01. Next base: position 1,853 of record JAHBXU010000696.1, read on the forward strand.
AGGAAGGGGCGCCCGTCCCCGCCAGTACGACGATTCGAATTCACGCCACACCGGCCGGGTAGGAGCGTATATGTCCAGCGCCGTGATCGCCGCGAACTCTCCCGCTCCAATTCTCCGATCGCTGCAGCTCCACATCGCCGTCCTGTTGGCCATGTCGGGGGTGATCTTCGCATGCGCCGAGGGTTCGCCACTCGCGGCACTGGCGGTGCCGGTGGCCATCTTTTGCTTGCTTTTTGTCGATTACCGCCCGCTGGTTCGCATCGATGCCTGGACGGCCAACGCCTTGGGGATGTTCGTGCTGATCGCAGTCGGCATTGAGTTTTTCGGTGACACGCTCGAAGCACGCCTGCTCGCATTCGGCCACTTTCTGTGTTACCTGTCGTGGATTCTGCTTCTCCAGGAGAAGAAGATCCGACAATTCTGGTGGCTGTGCGCCCTGAGCGTCCTGCAGGTCGCCACCAGTGCCGTGTTGACGAACAGTCCCTGGCTGGGACTTGCGCTGATCGCCTATGTGACTTACGCCTTGTTCACACTGTCGCTGTTTTCGCTGTATCGGGCGGTGAACCAGTCGGCCGGAGTCGAACGACGTGCGGAATCGGCGCCGGGACGTCAGACGACTCCCGGAAGCATCAGTCGGAACGCCGTGCGGCTGGAGTCCGCCGCACAATGGATTACGCCTCGATTTATGGCGGGCGCGGCAGTCAACGGCATCCTGTCAATCGCCATGGGGCTGCTGATTTTCGTCTTCACGCCGCGGATCTGGGTGCGGGAAATGGAATCCGTCGGCGGAGCGGCTTTGCCCGCAGCACGCGCGGTCAGTGGAGCATCCGCTTCCGTCAACCTGGGAGACCTGGGACAGATTCTCGAGAGTGCGGACCTGGTGATGGAAGTTCGCTTCTTCGATCATCGCACCGATCGCCTTCTGACGGTCGAGGAGTTCCTGGCGGCGGTCGGTGCGGATGCGCCGCTGTTTCGTGGAGCTGTGATGGATGACTATCGGAACGGACGTTGGACGGCGATCGACACGCGAGAATTCGAACGCGCGGGCCGCAGGATCCTGGAATCCGGGCTCCAGTTTTATCGACAGGATGTTCGATTACGTCCGATCGGGCTCGCCGCACTGTTCGTCCCGCCACGATGCATCACGTGTGTGCCACGCCAGCGGCGCGAGGAGATCGCACGCGATTCCTTGCGAGGCACGTTTCGACGCGACGTCGCCAACGAGGTTTTGAGAAGTGAATCCTTCGAGTACCAGGCGTTCGCCGTACAGGTCGGTCAAC
>JAHBXU010000697.1 GCA_019636315.1 Planctomycetaceae bacterium
ACGGGTCGCCTCCCAGGTTCTGCAAGCTCAGGTCAATGAGATGCAGAGCGAACTGCGTGATCGGGACGATCAGATCTTCGCCATGCAATTGCGGCTGGAGGACCTCTCAACGCGGCATGACACATTGCTGGCCGAAAACGGCGACCTGAAGAAAGTCCTGCGGTTAAACAAGCTCTCCACCGATACGGTTGATTACCGAGCGAAGGACGAACCGCCGCCGCCCATCGATGGCGTGGTGATCGCCATCAAGGCTGACAAGACCAACCGCACCAAGGCAGTCGAGATCTCCGTCGGCAGCGATGACGGCGTACGCAAGAATCACGAAATGGACGTGTACAGCTCGGAAGCCAACAGCGGGAAGACTCGCTACCTCGGCAAGATCCGCATTATAGAAGTGACCCCCGATCGCGCGGTCGGCTATGTCATTCAATCCGCCAAGAACGGCATCATTCAGAGAGGCGACAATGTCACCACGAGGCTCTAAGGGCGGCGCTGAGCCCCAACCGGACATCTATGTCGGGCTCCTGTTCGCGGCAGCCGCATCGCTCGTGACGGGGATCGTATTCCTCGTCCTGGAGCTCTTGAAGTACGACTTCCGCGTGCCATAAGACTCAGGGTTGGACTCAGAGGAGCACGCCTGCCGGCGTGTGCCTGGCCAGATCCTCGATCATGGCGCGGGCCGCGTCCTCAATCGCTTGCTCCCAATTCTGCAGACCATATCGGGAACGGTATGGCTCCTGTTCGTACGCAAAGATGACGCCACGGGAGCTGTTGACGACGGCGCCCTGTCCGTCCGATTGAAATGCTGCCGCCACGTCGGCCGCCGTGCCTCCCTGGCTTCCATAGCCCGGCACTAAAAGCGGTGCGTGCGGCATGAGACCCCGGAGTTCGGCCAGCTCTTCCGGATACGTGGCACCGACAACCGCCCCCACCGCGCCATACTCGTCGGCGCCCCCGGATGCTGTCTGGTGCGCGAGGGTTTCAACCGCTTCCGCCACTTTGGTGAAGAGCGGCTTTCCATCACTGCGATGGTCCTGAAACGTGCCTGCGCCCGGATTGCTCGTTCGCACCAGCACATACAGTCCGCCGCCGCGCTCCACGGCAATGTCGACGAACGGCTGGAGAGTATCGACCCCGAGATAGGGATTCACCGTGAGCGCGTCGGCACCCCACGCCGCCGCATCGGGATCCTCTCCGGCCAGATATCCCCGCGCGTAAGCCTCGGCAGTTGATCCGATGTCTCCCCGTTTGGCGTCGCAGATGACGATCAATCCGGCATTGCGGGCCGAACGAATCACCTCCGCCAGCGCGTCCATGCCCGGTGGTCCAAGCTCTTCAAAAAACGCGGCCTGCGGTTTAACGACGGGAACCAGCGGCGCGACAACATCGATGACTCGCCGACAAAACTCCCCATAGGCGCGTGCGACCGCCGCGGCATCCGTCCGGCCAGATGTCGTACGGGCGATGACCTCCGGAGGGAGTTGTTTCAAGCGTGGATCGAGGCCCACACAGGCGGGCGTTCCTTTTGCAGAGACGGCCCGTCGCAGTCGGGTGGCATAATCAGTCATCGCCCCATGATGGCGGTTGCCGCTCCGCGAGGGAAGCAGACCGGCAGGAAATGCGACTCCGAATGCACGTTTTGCCGCATCCTGGGCAAAGTGCGGCACAAACCGCCGAACTTCGGGCCATTCGTTGACGGCCGAATTGTCATGTCTTCGGGATTTGAATACCGTCCTCGACCGAGTGCCGCGTTGCAGCGAGACGTCGGTATGTCGTGCGGCCGCCGCGACCGATTCGCCGGTGCATTCTGATACAAAGGGACTGTTCATGTCGCACAGCATCCGCCGGCTTTGGACCGGTGCGATCGTGCTGTTGATGGGATGCCACACGCTCCCGTCGACCATGACCAACCTGTTCGACTATGCGCAGGCGGAACCAGCCGTTTCAGAGCGTGCCGTGGCTGCATCAGGAGCTTCGGCCCCCTTGCCGAAAGCCAATGATCAACAGGGTTCGCCGCCCGCCTCAGATGCCGCGGCCTCGCTCGCGGCAATGGATTTCGGCTGGTCCGATCCGCCGCCGGCGGATCGGGCGACCGAGTTGTTCGCCAGCGCCGAGGACCAGCATCAACTGACGTCTGGCAGTCTTCCACCTGCCGCGGACTTGACGGACGATTCGGGACGCGAAGCATCAACGACTCTGCAAGCTGCCCCACGAGATGACGGGCGGACCACACGTCGGTTCCGCGGCAAACCCTCAGCAGCGCTCACTGCGCCCACGCCATTCTCCGCGATCGCCCGTGATGCGGCGAAAGAGGAACCACCCGCCGAAAACACCAAGCCTGCTCCTCAACCAACCACGACGCCCTTCGATGATCCGCAGAACACGGGCTTCGTCGGGTCCATGTTCGACGTGTTTGGCATCAATGGAGACCGGAGCGCCAAAGCCAATCGGAAGTCCCCCGGCACTGTGCAACCGGCGAGTACGGCGCGATTGGAACGGGCTGATCTGGATCGAGCCGCGTCCCCTTCCACGGGCTCGATGGACGCGCTCCGCGAGTCACTCCAAACGGTCCACTGGCAGGAAGAACTGGATCGTCTGACCGCCCTGCTTGAAACCCAACTCACACATCAGACGCCCGGCGAGACATCCGTTTCCCAGGACTACTACTTGCGGCAGCATGTGGCATTGCGGCTTTTGTATCTCATCGGCAGGCGTCACCCCGAAGCCCTGCAGGCAATCCCCGATTGTGACCCGCATCAGCAGGAGTTCTGGACGGAGGTGCTCTGGGCGCTTTCCGACATCTTCGACGACGAAGCATCGCCGGATCACTCCGTGCGGGCGCGAGAGACAGCATCACGGTTGCGAGCCGCTTTGGCGCAAATCGCCCCGCAGGCCGGACTGCAACTTACGCACACGCTGTTTTGCCGGCAGATCAACGGTTTCGGCAGTTATACGCCGTTTGAACGCGACGAGTTCACTCCCGGACAATCGGTGCTTGTGTACACCGAAGTCGAGAATTTCGTGAGCCGAGCAATGCCGGATGGGCACTACGTCACGGCCTTGCAGTCGACGCTGCGGATCCACTCCGGAGACGCGACGGGTCCGATCGTATTCGACGAACCGCTGCCGGCG
>JAHBXU010000698.1 GCA_019636315.1 Planctomycetaceae bacterium
GACCTTCTCGATTGCGGCGCCCGACGGCCCGCTCCCCGGAGCGGCTCGTGTGGAGGTCTACAGCGAACCAGTCGAACTCGAACAACTGGAAGCAGCGCGCCGGGAGAATCCCAATCGTCATGTGGCACTCAAGCCGGTGCATGTCCCGGCAAAATTCAATGTGCGGTCCAACCTCACTCAGGAGATTCATTCAGACGGAGAGAAGAACGTGTTGAATCTCACGCTGACTTCGAAGTGAGCCGCCGTTTTCAGTTCCGCCGTGCTGGTGATGGGGCGTAGCATCATGTCTTACTCGCTGCCATCCCGTTCACACAGACTGGCATTTTGATCCCTACGCAGCACCGGGGGGCGGTCCGGTTGTCTCAACCGGCCGTCCCCGGTGTGGCAGTTCGCAGAGGCCCCGATGAGGCCGGTTGGTTCCGGCTGCAACCATAATTATCCATTCGGATCGACGTACATCGAAGTGGGGCGCAAAGCGCACGGACTTCGATCTGTTCCATCGCAGGAGAAACTCATGACGCGATTTCTGATGGCGGCTCTTGTCGTCGCCTGGACCACGGCTGCTCAAGCCCATTTCATCTGGCTCGAACCGATCGCGAATCAGGACGGTTCAACCACCGTGCAGGTTTACTTTGCCGAAGATGCGTTTCCCGATGATCCCAAACTGCTCCGACGGTTGGGCGGGTTGCAGGTGTGGAAGGTGACGGGAACCGAAGCTCCTCAGCCGCTCAAACTGGTGCCAGGGGAAGAGACTTTGACCGCGGCGGCAGCCGATGCGGCCGACGCCGTGTTCGTTGCTTCCCACGACCTGGGCGTGCTCAATCGCGGAGACGCCGTGTTCCGGCTCAAGTATTATGCCAAGACCGGCCCGGCGGTGACGAGCAATGCCTGGGAGAGCACGGTCACCTCTGATGACCTGAAATTCGACATCGTTCCGCGCCTCGAAGGCGGTCGCCTGTGGGTCACCGTGCGTTTCGATGGACAGCCGATCGCGGGCGCCCAGGTGGTCGCCTCCGGGCCGGGTATGGACGATTTTGAAGGCGTGACAACCAGTGACGGCCAGGCCTCATTTGAACCAGCGGATGGCGGCCTGTATTCGATCCGAGCACGTTATATCGAGCCGGCGGCCGGCGAACTGGACGGCAAGGCCTACCAGGACACGCGGCACTATACGACACTGGCCTTGGCGCTCCCCGGAGAGTCCGATGCGGCGACGACGCGCGTGAGTGCGAAAGTGAGTCAGTCCATTCCGCCGCTGCCCCAGCCGGTCACCAGCTTTGGCGGCGCGGTCTGCAACGACTATCTGTACGTCTACGGCGGTCACACCGGAGGCGCTCATTCGTATTCGACAGATGAACAGGGACATGAATTGCGGCGCGTCGCGCTGGCCGGCGGGGAATGGGAGACCGTCGCCGATGGTCCTCCGCTGCAGGGACTGGCGCTCGTTTCCCACGGCGGCAAGCTGTACCGCATCGGGGGATTCACCGCCAAGAATGCGGAAGGGGAATCCCACGATCTCTGGTCGCAGGACGGCGTCGCGGTTTTCGATCCAGCGACGAAAGAATGGTCCGACCTGCCGGCACTGCCCGAACCACGGTCCTCCCATGATGCGGCCGTCGTGGGGGATGTGATTTACGTGGTCGGCGGCTGGGCGATGGCGGGCGAAGGGAACACCGTCTGGCATGACACGGCCTGGGCGATGGATCTCAAGCAACAGCCTCTGGCCTGGAAGCCCCTGCCGTCGGCGCCGTTCCACCGTCGCGCCCTGACTGCTGCGGCTCACAACGGCAAGCTCTACGTCATTGGCGGAATGCAGCAGGAAGGGGGCCCCACGCCTCAGGTCGCCATCTACGATCCCTCCACCGGAGCATGGAGCGAAGGCCCGGCCCTTGTGAGCGCCCCGGCAGAAAAGCGTCCGGAAGCCGCGGATGCCTCTGGAGGAGACCGCCGTCGCGGCCCCGGTGATCTGACTGGTTTCGGTGCGTCGGCGTTCGCTACCGGAGGACACTTGTATGTGAGCACGATCAAGGGCGATCTGCAGCGATTGAACGCCGATGGGACTGCCTGGGAGATTATCAGTCAGACGCCCACCGCCCGTTTCTTCCATCGCCTGCTGCCGGTTGACGACGAGCGACTGCTCGTGGTCGGAGGCGCGAACATGGGAACCGGCAAGTTCGACGAAGTCGAGATTCTGCACGTCGATTGAACCGTCTCTCAGAGCCCAGGACGCCGCGCCGCTGCGGAGCTCGCACTCCGCGGCGGCGTCAGGCGATCTCGTTCCAGGTTCCTGCCGGTCATCAGGGAACGCTCCGGCAGGTCGACATCCAACAGCCGGGAGGAGGAAACGTGATGGCGATCGCCGGTGAACATCTCCAGATCTATCGAACCTACGAAAGTGGTGATCTGGAAGCAGCGATCCGACTGGCGAAGACCTATCTGCGGCGTCACAAGGATGACGGTCGGGGATGGGAATTGCTCGGATTGATCCAGTATGCACGGGGACGGTTTGCGGTGTCTGTTTCCGCTCTGGAGCGAGCCGCATTGATCGTTCCGCTGCGTCCCGCGGCGCGGGTTTGCCTTGGCTATGGCTATGCGAAGATCGGACGAAAGGCCCTCTCGCGGGATGTGCTGGCGAGTCTTATTGAGGATGAGAGCCTGTCTTCATCCCTGCTGCTGCAGGTCGGGGTCGGCCTGGACGCGGTGGATGCTCCCCGGCTGGCGATGGCGGCCTGCCGGCGCGCCTCCGCTTCCGATCCACTCGCTCCCCAGCCTTATTATGACATGGGGTACTACGCCTCCCGCTGCGGTTATCCTCCGCGAGTCACCGAGAGTCTGGCGAAGAAAGCTCTCTCGCTCGATCCGCAGAATGCGACCTATCGCATGGGACTGGCCTCTTTGTTGATGCGCCTGCACCGGCGGGAGGACGCCTATGCTCAGGCGCAGCAATTGGACGAGGCACAGATTGAAAGCGTCACATGCCGCTGCTGCCTCGAACGAATTGCTGAACTGTTCGAGTCGGTCAGCGATTATCGCCGGGCGTTATTGTGCCGGCAACGTCTGCTGGCGCTCGAACTGAATGGATCGGACTCCGATTGCTTGTGAGCTTAAGTCATGCATGCCTGGAATCTCAT
>JAHBXU010000699.1 GCA_019636315.1 Planctomycetaceae bacterium
CCGAGGCGGTGATGGATTTCATCGCACGGCACGACTTGGTGGCGGATGTGCTGCAGCGCGGCGACACCAAAACGCGTGTGCGGCTGGAAAATGGCATCGAAATGGACGTCCGCGTCGTTCCCGATGAATGCTACGGAGCTGCGCTTCAGTACTTCACCGGATCCAAGGAGCACAACATCGTCGTTCGCCGCCGTGCCCAGGACCGCGGACTGAAACTCAGCGAATGGGGGCTGTTCCAGGGTGAGGAGCGCGTCGCCGGACGGACAGAGGAGGAAGTTTATAAAGCCCTGGAGCTTGAGTGGATCCCGCCCGAACTCCGTGAAAATCGTGGCGAAGTCGAATGGGCCGCGCACGACGAACTCCCGCAACTGGTGGAACTCCGCGACATGCGCGGCGATTTGCACATGCATACGACCGCCACCGATGGTACGGCGTCCATTCGGGACATGGTTGAAGCCGCCAAGTCCCGCGGCTTGGAGTACATTGCCATCACCGATCACTCGCAACGCGTCAGCATGGCCAATGGCCTCAATGCAGACCGACTCCGTGCACATTGGCAGGAAATCGACAAGGTCCGCAAAGCGGTGAGTGGCATTGAGATTCTGAAGGGAATCGAATGCGACATTCTTGAGACGGCCCGTATGGATCTCGACGATGAGGTGCTTGCCGAGGCCGATTGGGTCATCGCGGTGCTGCATTACGGCCTGAAGCAGCCTCGCAAGCAGATTATGAAACGGTTGCTCACGGCCGTGGAGAATCCGCACGTGGATATCATTGGTCACCCGAGCGGGCGGTTGATTGGTCGTCGCCAGCCAGCGGACATCGATTATCCGGTTCTGTTTCAGGCGGCCGCCGACCACGGCGTGATGATGGAAATCAACGCCAATCCCATGCGGCTGGATCTCGATGACGTGCAGACGATCGCCGCCAGGGGCTATGGCATCCCTATCGTGATCAGCACCGACTCACATTCCCCGAGCGGCTTCGACCTGATGACTTACGGCGTCGACGTGGCCCGTCGAGCGGCTTTGGAAAAGAAACACGTGGCCAACACAAGGACGTGGAAACAATTCCAGAAGTTCCTCCAGCGGCAATAGATCCGCGAACGTCTTGACGCGCAGCGGCCCTCTCTGCGGGTGAGATCGAGTCTGCGCGACGCCGCTCAGGAAACAAGCGTTATCGTGCGTGGAACTGTCGACGCCCCGTTCCAGTCAACTGGTTGAACATTCGTATCACGGCCAACCAACACAGGCATCGGTTGTCGCATCGATCGTTTCTCAAGATTGTTTCCGGATGTCGGGTGTTTCTAAGATAGCGTTGAGCCGCCGGTCCGGAGCTTCTGCGAGGAATGGCCTCCGGTCCGGAAGAAGGGCGGATTTCGGTAGATTCTGAGTGCCTTGGATGGCGTGCCGTCACGACCTGAGCCGGGTCGGCATGTCCTGCGGTTTTCCGGCAGGTGCACACGCCTCTCGGTGTGAGAGCATGGTGCCCCCCCTGAGACTCCGCCATCAACCGTTACGACACCCTGCTGTGTGCTCGCCTCGTTTTCGACCGTTTCTCACTTTCACTTTGCCCGAATCGATCATCCATGTCGAACTCTTACGCTCGAGAACTGGCCGCGGCTCTGCAGGCGGTGCGCGACGCTTCGCTGATCTGCCAGCATGTCCAATCACAGATCGTGCTCGACTCGCGAGAGAAAGAGGATCGCAGCCCGGTGACGATCGCCGATTTCGCGAGTCAGGCGGCCGTATGCCGCGTTCTCGGCGAATTGTTTCCCGCCGATCCGATCATCGCCGAGGAAGATGCTGCCTTCCTCCGTCTGCCGGAGAACACCGCGTTTCTGAATCAAGTCGAGGCTGCCGTGACCGCCACGCTTGGTGACGTAACGTCCGCCGAGATTTGCGAATGGATTGACCGAGGCGGGGCGAACGCCTACAGCGAGCGGTTCTGGACGCTCGATCCCATCGACGGCACGAAGGGATTTCTGCGGAAGGAGCAATACGCCGTTTCGCTCGCACTTATCGTCAACGGACAGATTGAGGTCGGCGTCCTGGGATGTCCCAACCTCACCCGTTCAGTGGGGGCGGTGCGTGGTCCGGGCCTGCTGTATTCCGCAGTTCGGGGTCAGGGGGCCGAAGTGCGACCGATCACACCATCCGATGCCGCAGCCGAACCAATCCACGTGAGCGATTGCGGCGACCCGCGCGCTGCACGGCTCTGCGAATCCGTCGAGTCGGGACATAGTTCACACGACGATTCCGCCGAAATCTCCTCCCGTCTCGGCATCGCAGGCAAAGCGGTACGACTCGACAGTCAGGCGAAATACGCGGTCGTCGCCCAAGGCGATGCAGACGTCTACCTGCGATTGCCCACACGCAAGGACTACCGCGAACGGATCTGGGATCATGCAGGCGGCGTGATCCTTGTCGAAGAAGCCGGTGGTCGTGTGAGCGATGTTGACGGACGCCCACTCGACTTTACTCGCGGCCGGGCGCTGGAAGATAACCGCGGCGTCGTCGTCACCTGCGCCAATCTGCACGATGTCGTGCTCGGAACAGTCCGGGAAGTGTTGCAGAACAACGCGACGCCAGCCTGACACTTGGCATCCTGCGTCAGGGGTTCACACCAAACCTTGCCACTTCGGCTCGCACATTGTAACCCGAAGCGTCAGCAAGGGCGGTGAGGAAGGGGTCCTGCGTTCCTCACTCACGCTTCGGATGACGACATCCCCTGCGGGCCTAACGCGTCGACACCATCATCGCACAAGCGGGCGGTCGATCTCGTTGATGTTCTGGACGACCCGCGTCCGCGTGTAACGGTCGGGATTCTGTTTGAAGGCCTGCCGGTTCTCCTGGGTGGTGAACAGGTACAGTTCTTCATCGTAGAAGGCCCCATACCGGACACTGCCGGGCACGGCCAGATCGGTATCGACGAGAATGACCGGATCGCAGCCGAGAAGTTGCGGGACATACTTGCGCGGGTTGCCCTCGAACTCGGTCATCATCTCTGTGGATGCCAGGTAGTAAGTCTGTCCCCTGTGCTCGATGACATACTGCGGGTCGCCCTTGATCCATTGGCGATTCTTCCACAACGTCACCGGGCAGAAGCCATCAATGGCGACAGTGATCG
>JAHBXU010000007.1 GCA_019636315.1 Planctomycetaceae bacterium
GCCGGCTGATGAACACGACGCTGTTCATCAAGAACGGCCCGTCGATGGCCGGATTGGGGCTGGGTGGTGAAGGATACTTGTCATTCAGCGTGGCGACGCCGACCGGCGAAGGCGTCACCAACCCGCTGACGTTCACGCGCTCGCGTCGATGTGTGATGGTGGATGAACTGCGAGTGGTGTGATCGCTCGTCCACGCGAGGGATAGTGTTGCCGCACATTTCCAATGTACGGCTCAACGAGACACGACGGCGAACTATGAATCTTGCGCGAGTCATCGGGACGACGACGGCGACTGTGAAACATCCGTCGATGAACGGATGGCGGATGTTGATTGTCCAGCCGTTGGGGGCTGACGGCAGTGCAGATGGTGAGCCGTTGATCGCTGTTGACGAATTGGGCGCGCGGGTCGGCGAGAATGTCATCCTGACCTCGGACGGTGGAGCCGTTTACGACGCGATTGGTAGTAAGAAGACACCCGTGCGGTGGATCGTTATCGGCCAGCCGGATTGAGAGGGTATTCCGTTGATGGCTGATCGATCGTCAGAACAGGTCGATCCGCCCTCAACGTTTCATCAGTCATCATGGATTTTGACGCTCAAACGATTGATCGAATCGTCAATGGCGTGCTGAATCAGCTCAGCGCGAGCAGAGGCGTTGCGCCCCTTGGATTGGCGCCCGCTCCGGTGAGCCGAGAGGCTTCGCCAAGCATTGCCGGGAGCACCGTCGTCCTCGAAGCCAACGTCATCACAGCCGATGTTCTGCTCGGCGCGGCGGGTCATGCGAATCAAGTCATCGTGCCGCAACGGTCCATCGTCACGCCCGCCGCGTGGGATGTCGCCAGACAACGACGACTTGCCATCACACGTCACGCCGACGAAAAAGGCAAAAACTCGGGACAGAGGGTGCCGCCGCACTCGTCCGTGTCGCCAGTGTCGCCGCGTCTGCTGCTGATTGTTGTCAGGCACACCGATGCGGTCGAGCGATTCTGGGATGAACTTCGGTCAACCTGCCGGCGCGAGCTTCTTTCCTGCCCGGACGATGCCGCGGCACTGGCGGTCAGCACGATCTGCCGCGGCGATGCGGAGATGGTGGAGATCTTCGCGGAGCAAACGTATCGCGCAGCGTGCCGCGCCAATCGCAACGAGCGCGTGAAAGCGGTCGCCGTACGAGATGCTGGTGATGTGCGGAATGTCCGGACGCAGTTGAAAGCCAACGTGTGGTGTGTGGATCCGACGGGCCGCAGTTGGTTCGAACTACGGCAACTGCATCGCGCGATTGTGGGGGATGCCTGACATGAGCGACATCGCTTACGCCTCAGAGCCGGACCTCGGAGTGGAAGAGTTTGTCGACGTGCTTCGCCGATCGACGTTGGGCGATCGCCGTCCCGTGGATGATCGCGAGACGATGTCCGGCATGCTGGCCCATGCTGATGTGATCCTGACGGCTCGCGCGGAATCACGACTTGTCGGTGTCTCGCGCGCCATTACAGACTTTCACTTTTGCACCTACCTGTCGGATCTGGCCGTCGACACGCTTTTTCAGAAGCGTGGCATCGGGCGCGAGCTGATTCGCCATACGCATCAGGCTGCAGGACTTCATACAACGCTGTACCTCGTGGCGGCGCCGAAAGCCGAAACCTATTACCCGCATATCGGCCTGGCGCAGCACCACTCGTGCTGGACGATTCCCGGTTCCCGATCAATGTGAACACTGTTTGAGCTTGAGCGACTCCATGAGAATCGGTGAAGTCATCGGCGGTGTGACGCTGTCGCAATGCCACCCGACGCTTGTCGGGGCCAGTTGGCGGATCGTCGTCCCGTTGGATCAACAGGGCCTGCGCGACCAGACCATCGGGCGCGGCGAGCCATTCGTGATGTTCGACGAGTTGGGCAGCGGCAACGGATCGCTCGTCGCCGTCAGCGACGGCGCCGAGGCGTCGGCTCCCTTTCACCCGGATCAGAAGCCGATCGACGCGTACTGCGCGGCTCTGCTGGATGCAATCATGATAGAACCAGAACCAACCGACCAGCGATTTGTGCAATGACGACCAACTATGGAGCCATTTCCTGGGAGAGGATGACTCGAGCCGAGGAGAAAGTGCGCGCAAGACTGAACCAGGCCGTGCAGGCTCTGGAGGGTGCTCGAATTCCATATGCCGTTGTGGGGGGAAACGCGGTGGCAGCGTGGGTTTCGCGAGTTGACGAAGCGGCTGTCCAGAACACCCAGGATGTGAACATTCTGATTCGGCGGGCGGATTTTGCGGCGGCAATCGAAGCGGCCGGCTTCGTGTATCGGCATTCGGCGGGGATTGAAACGTTCCTGGAGGGCCCCGGCGCCAAAGACCGCGATGCTGTGCACGTGATGTTCGCTGCGAGAAGGTTCGCGACGAGTATGTCGAACCCGCGCGAATGCGGAGGACGTGGACGAGTCAGGGCCCTTCCGGGTCATCGAACTGGAGTCACTTGTGCGAATGAAGCGGACATCGTTTCGCCTCAAGGACTGAGTTCACGTTCTGGACATGATGGATGTTGGTTTGATCGACGCAACATGGCCGTCGCGATTTCAATCGGTCCTGGCCGAGCGGCTGCAGGAGTTGTTCGATCATCCCGACGGGTAATGTCTGCAATACAAGTTTTACATTCGGAACGGACCGCGGAGATGGCGGATTGAAATGGATTCGGTTTCCTGTTCGTCTGCAGCCTCCGTGGTCTATCAACCAAGAGTTCTTCAAATTCGGAAAGCATCATGGCCTATCACCCATTGTTCAACACGAAGGAAGCCAAGGACATCAAGGACTGGATCGTCGAAGTCGGTCGCCGCGTTTACAACAAGGGCTTCGCGGCCGCTAACGATGGGAACATCTCGTATCGCATCGGTGAAAACGAGGTGCTGTGCTCGCCCACGATGATCTGCAAAGGCTTCATGACGCCGGACGACATCTGCATGGTCGATCTGGACGGCAATCAGCTTGCGGGTATCAGGAAGCGGACGAGCGAGGTGCTCCTGCATCTGACGATTATGAAGGAGCGGCCGGATGTCAAAGCGGTCGTTCACTGTCATCCCCCGCACGCGACCGCCTTTGCGGTCACACGCGAGCCGATTCCACAATGCATTCTGCCGGAAATCGAGGTGTTCATGGGCGAGGTGCCGCTCGCGCCCTATGAAACGCCCGGCGGCCAGGCATTCGCTGACACGGTCAAGCCGTTTCTCAAGGCAACCAACACGCTGATTCTCACGAATCACGGCACCGTTAGCTTCGGAAAGACACTGGAGGAGGCGTACTGGAAGACGGAGATTCTCGACGCCTACTGCCGCATTCTGATCCTGTCGAAGCAACTGGGCGGTGTGACGTACCTGAATGAACAGAAGTCGCGTGAATTGCTCGACCTTAAGCAGAAGCTCGGTTTCGACGACCCGCGGTTCCACATCGAGAACTGCGACCTGTGCGGGAATACGGCGTTCCGCGACGGTTACCGTGAGAGCGGGATCGAGCAGCCGCAACCGCGCGCCTTCGAGCCCGCGCCGCACTTTCCCGGCTATTTATCCCGATCAAAGGACGGAGTGAACGGGGGCGCGGCGAACACCGAGGCGCTGGTGCAGGCCATCACTGATCAAGTGCTGGCGGCGTTGAGATAGCACAAGCCTCTTTATGTTGCTGTGAATGCACATGTTGCGTACAATGCAGGCATGAATAACAGGCAGTACACGATTCGGTCAATTCCTGCTCGCGTCGACCGTGAATTGCGTCGGCGCGCCAAGGTGGAAGGCAGGAGCTTAAATGCCGTCGTTCTCGATGTTCTGGAACAAGCAGTCACTCCTACCTCCGAACCGAAACTTCACCATGATCTCGACTTCTTGATCGGAACCTGGATCGAGGATCCAAAGTTTGATGAGGCAATGGAGGAATGTGAGCGCATCGATGAGGAAGATTGGCAGTGAACATTGCGCTAGACACGAATGCCTACAGCGATTTTGCCTTGGGAAACCCGTCGAGAATCGCGGTGATTCGTGCCGCCAGTCGCGTTTACTTGCCGTTAATGGCTCTGGCGGAGTTGCGACTTGGATTTCAACGAGGTGCACAGAGCCAGAAGAACGAAGCCGCCCTGCAACGGTTCCTGCGGTCCCCTCGCGTTGAACTCCTGGTGCCCGATACGACAACCACTCACTACTACGCCCAACTTGGCAATCAACTGCGGCAACAGGGGACGCCAATCCCGATTAATGATCTCTGGATTGCGGCACTGGTCGTTCAACATGGCCTCGTGCTGTGTACGTCCGATCGCCATTTTGATCACATTCCCCAGTTGCCGACGTGTTGATCGCCCTTCTCGACGCAGGTGAAGAAACTAATGAATTGGGAGTGGCTCCTGCCGCGGCTGGTCCTTTGGGCAGTGCCAACCGTTTTCATCGCGGTGCCCTTCCAGGTGGTTCGCACAATGCGAACGCCTCCGGAGGTGAAATTCCGCAAGGTCTACACTGGACTATCATGGAGCACCAAGCCGCGGCCGGAACTGGTTCGCGTTGAATTCACGACTTACGACGGCTTCCTCGCGTGGTTCTCGCAGATGACGCATGAGGGCTATTTTTTCCCGCCGACGCAGCCCAGCTTCTTGAACGGCTGGTTCGATACAACCTGACGTGGGGACTCTTCGCTGCAGGCGGAGTGTTCGTCCCGTTCTTGACAATGTTCAATTATCTTTCACAGAGACGCTCCATCGAGCGTCAGCTTAACGCGATGAGAAATGACTAAACCATGAAAGTTTCCATCATCGGCGGCGGCGGACTGGTCGGTTCGTGCGCGGCATCGGCACTGCAGTTTGGCGGGATTGTGCGCGAGATCGCGCTCGTCGACGTCAATCAGGATCTGGTCGAGGGCCAGCGGCTGGACTTGTTGCACGGCGCGGCGCTCACGAGCGATCAAGTGCTCACTGCCGGCGGGCCGGATCTCTCGAAAGATGCAGACGTCATCTGCATCACCGCGGGGCTGCGGCGCAAGCCAGACGAAAGCCGGCTCGACCTTATCAACCGCAATGTCACGCTGTTTCGCGGCATCCTGGGCGACCTGAAGAAACATGGATATCGCAAGGACGCGATCGTGTTCGTTGTTTCGAATCCGGTCGATGTGCTCACGTACCTTGCCGTGCAGGAGCTTGATCTCCCGCCGCAGCAGGTGATTGGTCTGGGGACCGTCCTTGATACAACGCGGTTACGGAGCATGCTGGCCCAGCAGATCAGTGTTCCGCCGTCGCAGACTCAGGTGACAATCTTCGGTGAGCATGGCGACAGTATGGTTCCCATCTGGTCGAACGCACAGATCGCCGGGCTGCCGCTTGACAAGTATCCCGGCGTGACTTCCGCCCTTATTGCGGAGGTCGAAAAGAAGACGCGCGGGTCAGGAGCCGAAGTCATTGCCAAGAAAGGCGGCGCCGGATTCGCCGTCGGAGCGTCGATCGCCGATGTGATCCATTCCATTGCGCTCGACCAGCGACGCATCCTTCCGGTTTCCTCGCTGCAAAACGGCGCCTATGGACTGCATGATGTGTGCATCAGCGTGCCGACCGTTGTTGGTCGCGGCGGCGCACTGCAACACATCGAAGTGGATCTCTGGCCGAAGGAACTGGCGGCGCTCCAACGATCGGGCAGCGTCTTGCGGGAGACGATCGAGAAAGTGCTGAAAGGATGATGGGTTCCATGCACAAATCGCTCGATCAAAAACTGGCCGCGATCCATGCCGATCCATCCGGGTGTCGGGAGTTTATCCTCGCCGATGCGAAGGATGCCGATATGGCGTTCGGCATGCCCGGGCCCGGGGTGGTGCGGCGTGATGACGGGTCCGAGCGGTTTCGTACACTTGAGGAATTCCGTGATCAGATTCGCAGCATCGTGCGGCAGGGCATCGTCGACATCATGCTCATGTCCGGCAGCACGGCTGAGCAACTCGTGCTCAAAGAGCGGCTGTTTGACGGGTCCGCCGTCACGCCGGCCGTGCGAGCGAACGACACGACCGACATCCATGTGATGCGCGGCAGTCGCATTCCCAGCGAGGCGTCGCAACCCTTTCGCACGCTCGCGCTCGATCATGCGCAATGCGGGCATCTCGATTGCGAAACCGCCGAACAGACGCTCGGCGTTGATTTGGGCCTGTACTCCGTGACGTTCAATAACGACCGTCAACTCGATCTGAATATTCTGGAAGCGTACAAGGCATTTCGCGAAGAGGCCGAGCGAAAGCGGTTTCGCCATTTTCTGGAAGTGTTCAACCCGAATCTGTCGAGCGCGGTGGCTCCGGAGCAGATGCCGCAGTTCATCAACGATGTGATCGCCCGGACGCTCGCGGGAGTGGCCAGCGCCGGACGGCCCATTTTCCTGAAGATCGCCTACAACGGTCCAGCCGCGATGGAGGAACTGGTCGCTTACGATCCGCACCTCGTCGTCGGCATCCTGGGCGGCTCGTCCGGGACGACGCTCGATGCATTCGTGCTGCTGGCCGAAGCGCAGAAGTACGGCGCCCGCGCGGCACTCTTCGGTCGCAAAATCAACAACGCCGAGAATCAACTGGCGTTTATTGAGTTCCTGCGATTGATCGCAGACGGCGTCATTGAGCCGGTTGAGGCGGTTCGCGCGTACCATGCCGTCCTGGCCAAACTGAAGATCCGCCCAAACCGCTCGCTCGAAGAGGACCTCACGCTCCAGACGAGTGTGAAGAGTTACGGTGGAGGGGGGACGACCATCAGCCTGCCCGCCCCCGAGCAGCCGCAACGGAGGGACGTCACCAACTCGAACCATCGTTCGACGGCGGAGCGTGACATCGTTCCCGACTTCTCTCGAATGACCAGTCACGAGCGACTGGCATATCATCAAGCGCGTCTCAACCGCGCGTTGGGCGAATGAAGGACCTCGGGGTCATCGTGCGCTGAGGAAATCGTGTGCCGTTCGTCGTCCGCAGGATGATCGGATGCCGTGCTGCCATGCGAACGAATGCGACGGCCCTGTCGTGCGCGTTTCTCTCCGTCCGTTCGATGGGCGCTCCATTTTCGATTTGATGCCGACTTGCCGCCAGACGCAGGTTCGGCACGAGCGGATTTCCCGTCATGACCGGCACCAAATGCATCCGATATTGGAATGTGAGTTGCCAGCCGGTGCGGTGTGAATTTCTCCTGGGCGATTGGAGCGATTGCACCTGACCCAAGCCGATTGGCGGCCATCGCAAACACGAAAACAAGGGGGGAGTTCCGATGGCGGTGCGCATCTGGAGTCTGGCGGGCCTGTTCGTTCTATTCACGGTCCCTCAAGCAGGATTTGCCGAAGGGATCTTTTCCCGCGGCACGCCGGACGCCGGGACGCCGGAATACTACCAGTTTCACTGTAACTCACCGGTTGGCAGCCGCCAGGTGTGCTGCAAAGGCAAACTGTGGCCGCCGCGGCCGCGTCCCACTGGTCCTCACCAGCCGTGCGCCCACAAGTATCATGCGGCGACCTACTGGCCGTGGCCGTATGTCTGCCAGGACCGCATGCTGGTGAATTCGACGGCCTATACACAGGTCGAAAACGGCTGGATTACCGCGACGACGTTCTATGACTATCACTTCGATCCGGAGACGCAGTCGTTGAACTCGGCCGGACGTCGGCACCTTCAGTGGCTGGTGACGTTCGTGCCAGACGAGTATCGTCGCGCTTATGTCAGCTCGACCTTCAGCGAGAAGAGCACCGACATCCGGGTCGCGAGCGTCGAAACTGAAATGGCGGGCCTCCTTGGCGCCGGGCAGACATTGCCCATCGAACTCCGCGTCACTCAACCGTTGCAGCGGAGCGCGACAGTGGTCGAGCAGATCACGCGGTCCGGTTACGAGAATCTGCCGATTCCGCAGATCGAGTATCAGGCCGTCAGCGCCCAGTGACATTGGACGCGCCCCAGATGGCGGGCATCCTGGCGTGCACCGCCGTCTGCGGCTCGATTTTCAGAATCTGAATCAGCGCTCGGTTTCTCTCTGAACAACGGCTCGTCCAGACATGATTCAGCCTACGGATCCAGCGGGACATCAGCCTTCGCGGCGAGAACGACCGGGCGATTCACCGGCCGTCCCGCCGGAACCGGGTGATCTGTTTGCCGAACTGTTCAGCGACGCGGCGATTGTGCCGCGACCTCAATCGGCAGCGGTTCGATTGCCTGGGAATCTCCCCACGGGAGATGCGACGCAACCGCCGGAAACAGGCCGGCCCACGAGGCGCCTGACCGGCCAAACGCTCGTTCCGCAAGCCTGGCAACAGTTCACGCCCGCTCGCCCGCGCTCGCTTCGCGACTCGGGACTGACGCGGGGCCAGTTGAGCGACTTGCTCCTGAAGCAGTTGTATCTCAGCGGAAACCTGACCGGCTATGACTTTGCCGGCCACTTGAGGTTGCCCTTCAGCGTCATTGATGAGGGCCTCGAGTTCCTTAAGGACGAAAAATGTCTCGACATCGCCTCAGGCGAACTCCTGGGACGAGTTTCGTACCGGTTTCTGCTTACAGAACTGGGACGACAGCGGGCGCGAGAAGCCTTTGAACAGTGCCGCTACGTGGGTCCTGCCCCGGTCCCGCTCCATCAATACAGCGAGCAGGTGCGGCGACAGACCGTTGCCGGCATTCCCTGCACGCCTCAGTCCCTCGCCGATGCGTTTGAAGAGTTCATCCTGCGGCCTGGACTGCTCGACGAACTTGGACCGGCGGTTTGCAGCGGCAAGTCGATCTTTATCTACGGCCCGCCCGGCAACGGCAAGACGATGGTTGGGAAAGGGCTCGGCAGGTTTCTGAACACGCGCGGGGGCGATATCTACATCCCCTATGCCGTGCAGGCGGAGAGCAGCATCATTACGCTGTTCGACCTGACGTTACATCAGACGACAGGATGACGAAGACTTCTATGCCGGCCAATGTAGCCGGATCGACACCCCGACCGCGAGTGATGAATCGATCGGAGCAATCGATTCCATCGATTCAGGAAAAGGCATTCGACGCCCGGTCGTGATGACGGGCGGCGATACGCTGGAAATGCTCGATCTGGCGCTACAACCAGGTCAGCAACTTCTACAACGCGCGCCGCTGCATATCAAAGCGAACGGCGGGGTGTTCTTAATCGATGACTGGGCGGCAGATCGTCAGTCCGCGCGACCTGCTCAACCGGTGGATTCTGCCGCTGGAAGAAGCCGCATTGATTTATGACGCTCGCGACCGAAAGAAGTTCGGTGCCGTTCGAGCAGTTGATCGTCTTTCCACGAATCTCGATCCCCGGGAACTCGTCGACCAGGCATTCCTCCGACGAATCCGGCACAAAATTCCGATCGATTCACCGGACCGCGACATGTTTTCGGAGATCTTCGAGCTTTGCTGCCGGCAGCGGCAGATCCCGTTCGATTCTTCGTCTGTTGAGTTCCTCTACTACAAGTATTACGACCGCGGCAGAGTCCCCAGGTCGAGCGATCCGCGCGATTTGCTGGATATCGTCCAGTCCATCTGTCGATTTAATGGACGGCGGGTCGCGCTGGACAACGAATTGTTGGCCGACGCGGCATCGCGGTTCTTCTGTGATATGGAAGACATGTCAACAACCGCATCCGCTCACTGAAAGTTTGTGAAGGGGACAAGTCGCGCCGCGGCTGGAAGTCGGTCTGTGGCCGATGTCAGCCGACTTGATTACCCGTGGGCGATCCTCTGCCGCCCGATGGAATTTTCTCATCAGCATTCGCGTGGAGCGATCGGTGTCAAGTTCCCTTGCCTGTCGGCCCCTCTGGTGGTTCACGGTCAGCTTACTCATGGCCGGCTGCGCGTCCGACAAGAATAACCTGTCGCCGTCGCTCTTGAGCGAACTCAAAGGGAAAGGCTTTACAGGGCAACAAGTCAGCTATCAGACCGAAACGGAAGAGGAACTGGGGACCAGGAAGATCAAGGATCCTCTGGCGCTCAAGCTGCAATACGCCAAAGTCATGGAGCAGTTTGAACATTATCCGGACGCGAGAATGCATTACAACGCGGTTCTGGGCGAACAACCCGAGAACTTCGAGGCTGTGATCGGCCTGGCCCGCGTCGAACAGGCAGTCGGAGAAACGGAGGCCGCCGAAGCGGGATTTCGCAAAGCACTTGCATTGCGACCCGATTCCGCTGCGGCCCTGCATGCGCTCGGACAATTCCAGTTGTCGCAAGGTCGCACCGGAGACGCGCTGCCGCTACTCAACAAGGCGGTCCTGGCGCAGCCGAACGAGAAGGCTTATCGCTTTGACCTGGCCGTCGCGCTGGCGCAATCGGGAGATGTCAACGCCGCACTGCCGCACTTCAAGCGGACCGTGGGCGAGGCGGCCGCGCATCATAACATTGGGACCGTGCTTCGCGAGAAAGGGGACGTTCGCGGCGCTGAGCAACACTTCCGTCAGGCGTTGAGCATTCAGCCCGATCTGTCCGACGCACGCCAGGCGCTCGTCTCCGCCTCTATCGTTCGCGGAATGTCGCGCGGGCGCCGCGAGAATCAGAACGGCTCCGTCGTGCAGGGGCGCCCAATCAGGGCGTCGTGCCGACCACCCACCACGCCGACGCCACATCTAGTGCGTCGCCCCTCACCGTATCCCCGCCTGACCAGCGTCCGAATCCGCAGTCGTTCATTCGCTGATGAATGACGATGTTCCAGCCTGCATCGCGCGCTGACATCCGGCCGGATTGACGCGCCGATTCGCGAGCTGACGATTCCACAAGGGCCGCGTCGTCCTGGCGGCGAGCTCTGAATGGGTTCTTTCAATTGCTGGCTTTCCCGTCATGCTGCCGCGCGCGGCATCGTTCCCATTGGCGGACGCGCACGCCGCATGTGCTCAAGTCGGCTGGCAGATGTGCGGCAGCCCAAACATCCGTACAATGGAACGCGTTGTGAACCTCCTGAGAGATGGCGTCAATGCAGCGAACTTTTCATTCAACGACATGTGATTGCAACCTGTGTGATTGGCCTGACCACTCTTGGTCGCAATTTCGAGGCCGCCGCATGCGGACGACTCGCCGTCAATCGCCCTTAAGGGAATGCGCTCCCGAGTATGACGACGATGGAAAGTTGTTGCGGGCCGGCCAACTATGAAAATGGGTGGTCGTCGGTACTTCCATCGGCCTGGGCTATTCGGACGGTGCGAAGATTGATCCGAACAATCCGGGAACATTTCACAACGTGTATCTCCAGCCGCAGGCGTTCGATCACTATGTGGCGACGGGGAGTTCCCGGAGCAGACAGTGTTCATTGTCACCAACCACGCGTCACAGCCGGCGCAAGACGAAAGGGCCCGCGTCCGGATCGGCTTTGTGGCGGCTCCGGATCAGGACTCGAAGTCGCCATCAAAGATACACAGAGATATCCGACGGATGGGCGTACTTCCTGTTTCGTGACCGCCCTCAGGACGCGGGCCGCAAACAACGCAGCTCCGAAGGCTACTGTGCCAAGAGGATTGCTACGACTGCCACGCTGAGCACGTATGCCGAAGACAATGTCTTCACACAATTTTACCTCGGTGCTCACAAACGCGCGGTCAGGAACGCCTGGCCGAGCAGGCCTCCACTCAGGGCCAGTGAAACGCAGCGCTTTCAACAGTGGCATTTGGCGACCACAAGATCAAGAAGCGGCTGCGACGCCATTCGGGGTGAGAGGCACCTTACGAGTCGTGCCGTGATGCCTCTCCCGCCTTGATGGAAGTGTTCACAATGACCAGATCGCACAACGGCGGGATCGGCGTGTGATGTCAGCCGTCGTGTCGAACGGTGTTTGCTCCGGCGAAAGGCGGGCGGCGGCTCAGTCAGAGCGCGGCATAAAGCCGACGGACATTTATCCACGAGCCGTAACTGCAACCGCCGCCGCCCTCAGGAGAGGAGCATGCCTGCGGGGCGGAATCGTGCTCAGCCAGCAATCGGGCCGCAACCGGTCCCAACCTTCGACGCGCTACCGCTCAACGTGTTCCACAGCGTGATCTCTGTGGTGCGAAAATGAGCCGCGTTGGTTGTCGCCGCATACGTTCCGCATTTCGCTTTTGGCATTTCGATGTCGAGGATCTCGCCGTTGTCCAGGTCGAGGACTTTTGGCCGCACAAACACCCGTCCCCCGACGATCGCCGGGCGCGACATGGCCTTACCATGATCCCCCTTGTTCTCAAACCAGCCGAACGTCTGCGTCCACAGTTGTTCGCCGTCAACTGCGTCGAACGCCGTGATCTCAAATTTCTCGTCGGCCGAGGCATCGATGAGGAGCTTGCCGTCTCCGGCCGCGAGGTAGAACGCCACGGTCCCGTTTGCCGTGTCGATGGGGCGTTCCCAGACCAGCGCACCGGAGTTGAGATCAAGGGTGACAAGAAACTGCTGGTCCCATAGACGAGGGTCGCTGATCCGCCGGGACGGTCCCGCCTTCACATCAGGATGGCGTGATTCCACGAAGCAGATGCGCTCGTCGACGATCGTGATCGTCGAGTTGATGATGACTCCATTCTCATACGTCCAGGCCGCTTACCGGAATCTTTGGCGGCGGCAAACAACAGATCGCCGCAAACCTTGAATGTCGCGGGTCCACTGCGTGCGTCGTACCAGCCGACCTCATCATCCCCCCAATAGCTGGTGAACGCACTGCCGGACTTGACCGCCGAACCCAGAAGATGTCCAGCGACCTGAGCCACGTATCCCCAGTCGTACGACCAGTCCTTCCGTTCGGCCGTGACAACCGGGTGAAACGCGGCCAGTTCGCCATTGGCCGCGTCGATCCGCCAGCATTTGTCGCGGATTGCGAGATAGAGGAACTCGTCGTCGGCGCACCAGTTACTGCAGTCGCGCGGCATATTGAACCGCTCCAGCGGGGGAATCTCCAATGACCAGAGCACTGTGCCGTTGAAGGCGTCCACGGCGATGACGCGGTGCAGCCCCTGGACGAACAGACGGGCGTTGGTCGACAGCGGCGACGGCTTGCGGCCGTTACGATCCGGCTGCGCACGCGGTCCGGGGTGTCCGATCCATTGCACGAGCATTTCGCTGGTCGTGCTTGCGCCCCCCAACTCCTCCCCACCAAACGCTGAATTGTCGGCCCGCCCATACAGATGGGACCACTCGCCGGCCCCTTCCAACGGCGGCCGCATGGCCGTCATCCAGACGCTGAGGGGATGATTGTCGATGGGACCGGCGTCGAACTTCACCGGCAATCCGGCCGCCGTTAGCGAGGTGGTCAGTACGTTGCTGAAGTCCGGGCTTGCGAGATCGCCGATCCGACCGAGACACAACCGTCCCCCGTTAGGCCGGAGCACACGGAACAGTTCGCTTCCGTGACCGATCGAATCGTCACCGGTCAGGAAACTCTCGGACACGATCAGATTGGCGAACCGCCCCACAAACGGCAGCTTGTCGTACGATTCGACATAGTGCACGGCGACGCGGCCGCCATAAATGCCGGCCGTGAGAAATGCTTTACGAGCGGCGGCGACGGCAGCCGGGTCGGTATCCACACCGATCACCCGTAAGCGGCTGCGATGCACCAACTCCCAGGCCAGGCGTCCGCTGCCATGGCCGACGACAAGGCAGATCCCCTGGTCGATCCCGGTTCTGTTGAGAATTTGCAGCGCGGCATCAGCGAACAACTTCGACGATTCCTCATCGTCGAATGGGGCATCATCTGCGGGGGCAACCGGCGTGCTGAAGTTGAAATGTGTGTCCAGTTCGAACTCGAGCGTCGTCGCGATGCCGCCGGCCCCCTGCTGCTCGATCGTATAGTGCAACAGTCGTTCATAGGGCAGATTGGTCACGACCACGTCGTGTTCCGTTGTCGGCGTCGGCGAATCATACCGAGTGGCCCGGACTCCGTTGTGAAGGACCAGATGGGTGGGCATCGGTTCTGACGTCCACCAGCGGATTCGAGCCGAATCGGGAGTCAGGAACTGAGCCACGCGGGGCCGATCTCCAGTTCAATCGGCACCGCGAAACGGTCGTGTTTCTCACGATAGCGGCGTGTGATGTCCGCCGCAGCAACGGCATGTTCATAAACACGGCTTCGTGCAACATCCCATAGAGCGGATGGTGCGAGTCGCCTGTCGTGGTAGACGCCCATCTCATAGAAGCCCGACGTCGGAGCGTCGATCGGACCGGTTTGAGCGTCGGAACGGTCTTCTTCCTCGCCGTTGATCAACAATGTCGCCGTCTCGCCATCGTACGTTGCGGCGACGTGATACCAGTGCCCGGGGCGAATCGTGGTCTGACTCTTGAGGCGGGTCGGGCCTTCGGCGCCTCCTTCCGCAGCAAAGGTGAACACAAAACGTGACTGATGGCACCCCAGCAGCCAGCCCTGGTAAGACTGTTTGGTTTTCTCGAAGCAGCCGATGATGCCGCCTTCCGAGTTGGCTTCATCGATTCGTACCCAGACTTCTGCCGTGAGCGCCTCGCGGGGCGGCGCGACCTTCTCCAGATCGTTCGAGATGACAATGCTGTTTGTCTCGCCGTCGAGTTCCAGTGCTTCAACGCCGCCGACTTCGCGGAGACTGACGGGACCGCGGATGAGCGCATGAGTGCGTCCTGTCAGATCGCTCAGACGCTGTTCGGCTTCCGGCAATCCTCGTCGCCGCGCAAGTGCAGACATCTCCCGGTGGACGAGCCAATGCCCGACCAGTCCACGCTTTTCTTCCGCTCGCTGTTGCGGGGACGTCGGCACAGATGGTTCTGGTCGTTCGGCGCCGGATGCCGCCGCCAGGTTGGACGTTTCCGGTTCGGCGGTGATTGCGGGCGCCTCGTCGCAGGGACGCAAGCAGTGGATTACACCGGCGTCCGTGCTGACGAATAACCATCCCTCAGTAACTGCGAGGCCAAACGCCCTTCCTTCCACCGCGGTCTCCCACAGCAGGCGGCCATCGTCCAGTGAAAACGCAGCGACCGCATCATCGCCTCCGGTGATCACGGTCTGCCCCGCGACGATCACCTCCAGATGATGCGGGCACGCGACGTCCCAAGCCGTTTGGCCGTTCACCGCATCGACCGCGGACAAACGTGTGCGCGAGACGAAGATGCGATGCGTCGGGGTGACCGCCGCGGCGACCGGCCCCACATACGAAGCCAACTGCTTGCGTGTGTCGATGTTGGTTTCGCAAATCCATCCGGTCTTGTTGCCCGGCCCGCAGAGCACGTGTCCCTGATCCGTCACCACGACGGACGACCCGCCGCTTCCTTCGAGCTGTCCCTGATATGTTCCCGCGAATTTGTCGAACACATACGGAGGAACACGTCCTCCCGGCGCCACAAGATGGGACTTCTTCGCCAGCAATGCGCCTTCCATTGTGAGACCCACCTGCCGCTCGACGAAACACCCCGGCCCGTCGGGGCGTCCGGTCCGGGCATCGACGGCCATCAGCACTGCGTCTTGCCACGGCAGCAGGCCCAGACCAAAGTAGGCGAGATCACCGTCGACCAGGACACCGGTGCGGCACGGAGCGAGCGACACAAATCGCCCGTTATTCAGAATCTGCTCCGCATCATTGGCGGGTGGCGACTTCCAGATCAACGTTCCGTCGTCCGCACGAACACAATAGGCGTGACCGTCGTCGGAGCCGAAGTACACGTTCCCTGCAGCGATCGTCGGTGCGATCCGCACCGGGCCGTCGGTGGTGAACGTCCACAGGTGCCCTCCGGACTTTGCATCCAGGCAGTGGACGGAGTCGTCCGCGGAGGAACCAAAGAAGAGTCGTTCCCCCGCGGCAACGACGTGAAAGCAGGGATCGTAGTTCCGCATGGCGCCGAGCCCACGGACGTTGGCCCACGAATCCCATCGCGCCGGTCCCGGCCACGCCGGTTGCGGACGTTGTGGAGAACGGAACGTCCATACGGTCTCGGCAGCTGCGCCCTCCCAGCCGTCTTCGGTGTATCCGGTCCGGCGAACATCCCCCCGATAGGTCGGCCAGTCTCCGGCCGCCAGGAGCGAGCACTGGAGAAGTCCGACAACAATCAACACTCTCATTATTCGGGAGATCCCCTCCACGGGAGCCATGCCGTTCCTCTCTCGCAGTCTGATGTGAAGTTCGAGCTGGCGCCCAGGGTGAGCGGATCTCACCGGGTGAATGTGAGTTGATGTGCCTCGCCCACCGGCGTGAAGGTTAACGACCCGTCGTCCTGCAGCGTGATCGTGTTGATCATCGTCCCTCCGGAATCCGGCTGCATCACGAGGTTGTTGCCGCGAACGACATACGCCCCGGAAAGACTTTGGGGCTGACCGTCGCGGGTGAACGTCCAGGTGAATTCATCGTTGTCGCCCAGATGCAGCGCGAACTCGCCGTTGTCGTCGTGCGCGGTCCAGTCGCCATACAGCTTGTCCATCGGATACGCCGGCTCCTTCAGGTCCGGCGGAGGAGTGGTCGGTGTCGCAGCCGACTCGTCCGTGGGCGAGTACATCTTCACCAGATCGGCGGCCAGCTGATCCTGCGGCTGCAATTGCGTCACCCGCTTGAGCATGTCGACCGCTTCCTCCTTGTGGTCACAGGTGATGTAGTGATACGCAAGCAGAAACTCGGCATCGGCTGATTGCGGATGATCCTTGACGTACTGCTCCAAGGCCCGCAGCTGCTGCGTATAGACGTCCTGATTGGGATACAGGCTGATGAGCGTGGTCCAGTCCCAGCCGGGACCGGCGGCGAGGACGGCATGGATGTTGGCCGCGGATTCGCGGTAACGGCCCAGAGCGAACAGGCACAAGCTGCGAAACTCGTTGATGGCCGCGTCGCGCGGAGCACTCACGAGCGCCTGGTCGGTCTGCGAGAGGGCCTGCTCGTACTGGCCGCCGTAGAACGCTTGTCTCGCTTGATCAAAAGTCGCCGTCAGGGGATCGGAGGAGGTGGACTGGCCGTCCCCCGTTGCGGCGTCCTGCGTCGCGTCGGCCGGCGTGGCATCCGTTTCATATGAAGCGTCACCGACAATCGGTTGATCGTACGAAACGACCTGCTGATTGTTCACATAAACCGGAGCGTCATAGTACGGGTTGTAATACGCGCCGACGCCGAAGGCCCAGTTGACGGCATTGAGGCCCCACATCGTTGCACCGAAGGCCATCGCCACGGGATAGGAGTCCCAGAGGTAGTCCCAGCGGCCATGACCCCAGGCGGGAGCGAAGCCGTTGTACCATCCTCCCCAATTGCGCGACCAATGCCCGGCCGGCCCGGCATAGCCGGCATAACCAAAGGCCCCATTGGGCCCCACGGCGGCTCCACGACCCCAGACGGCGCCGTTCGGACCAATTCCTGTCGAACGGGTCCACGCGCGATTCGGGCCAATTCCCGTCGAGTGTCCCCAATGACCGCCATTGGGCCCCCACACGCCCGTGTGGCCCCAGTAGCCGTTCGGTCCCCAGAAGCCGACGTGGTTGATATCTGTGCCGTTCGGTCCGGTCCACTGGTCGCGATGCCAACCGGGATCAGTTCCAATGGGTGTCGAGACTATTGAAGCGGATTCGCAAGATCCTGATGTCGATCAGGAATGGAGTTGATTGTGGGATTGAACTGCTCACCGGGCGCCCCCTTGGCCCAAGGTGTCGGGATTGAATCGCCTCCCGCACCCCCCTGTCCGGGACGCGTTCCCGGTTGGAATCGCTCGCCGGCACCACCCGCTCCGAACCGATCTCCCGGCGAAAGTTGTTCGCCTGCACCACCGGCGCCGGGGCGCGTTCCAAACGGCAGGCGTCCGTTTCCGCCCCCGCCGGCCGCCGGTCCAAGTCCGGGGAGAGTCGCTGTTCCCGCCCCACCGGCGCCCGGGCGTAGTCCGTCACCAGGCAATCGATCCGTCACACCTGAGAGGTTTCCGGGCCGCAAACCATCGGCTCCACCGGGGAGATTGGGCCGCAGCCCACCGCCGCCGATCTGGGGACGATTCCCCGGGTCGAGTCCGGGGCGTGTGATCCCGCCGCCGGGGTTGAGCTGTGGACGCCCGCCAATCTGCAATCCGTCGAGGCCGCCACCGGGCGGATGAACCAGGTTCGGTCGACTGCCGCCGCCCAACGCTCCGCCCCCCAATCCTGCACTCCTCACCGCCACTCCGCTGCCCGGCCTGCCGCCACCGCTCAGGCCGCCGCCTCCCCAATCCACCGCCACCAAATCGCGTTCCGCCCCGCCGGCACCTGCCAGGCCGACGGTCGAAACCCGCCGCCCGAGAGTCCTCCGCCTCCTTGGAAACCGCCGCCACCAGCGGGGAGGCCGCCGCCGCCGCCGAACCCACCACCCCCCCCCCCCCCCGCGAAACCCCCCCCCCCCCCCCCCCCACAACCCCCTCCACCCCCCGCCGTGGAAGCCGCCACCACCGAAGCCTCCTCCTCCCCCGCCACGAAATCCGCCGCCGCCGATCCCGCGCGCCCACGTGGGACCGACCAGCAGGACCGCCATCCCGACCACCGCCAGACAACACAACAAAGATGCGCGCTTCATCGAACAAGCCTCCCGGACAACCAAAGAAACGTTGTCCGTACTTGAGAATTGGATTTCCGTTCGCGTTTACCGGGCGACTCGCTCACCGGGCGCGGGCGGCTGACGAACGACGCGATGCGTCACTGCCGGCAGACTCACATCACCGCGCACGCGCTGGTCCTGCGTAATCACCAAACCGTCCGCGCCGTCCCGAAAGAACGTCAGCACGCTCGACAACCTGACTCCTTCGGCATCGACCCCGCTCATTTGCACCGTCCAGGCCCCATGCTCATCGGCCACCCACCATCCCTCCGCCGACCCGCCGGTCGAATCGAAGACCCACGAACGAAACTGCTGACGCTCGGCGTCCCAACCGATCCGGTGTGATCCCTTCAGTGGCACTCCGGTTTTGTCGTGCACGGTGAAATGGCTGATCAGGAAGTTTTCGTCCTCCGACCAGGTCCACTCCGTCGTGGCGCTCGTTCCGCCGACTTCCTCTTTCCACCAACCCTCCAGCCAACTCAGCGACGCCAGGTGTTCGTGGGGCGTCAACGGCAGCGTCTCCAGTTCGCGCACGCTCGCCAGCAACCAGCTCCCATCCGGCTGTTGCACATGCGTCGCGGCATACCGCGTGCGCGAGAGCACACCGCTGGATGCATCAGCCGCTCGAAGCGTCGAGACGCCCTCCTCGACGACCACGCCGGGTGCAACGGGGCGGATCGAAAGGATCTCGATCGTCAATATTCCCAATGCGTCGAGATCAAACGCCGCTGCAAACTCGGCCTCAATAGCCGCGCGGCCGTGAAACACCGTCCCCGTTCCGTCGACGTACTCCGCTTCGCTCGTAAACAGCGAGGCGACAACTTTCGCATCACGCTTGGAGTATGCCTCAACGAAACGGTTGGCCGATTGCTCAATGGCCTCTTGCAGCGCGGCGGCACTCTTGTCGTCGGCCCGGCCGACGCTGCAGCATCCAATCAGACACAACACCGCAACCGACGATCGTGAGATGATCATGTTGTCCTCAGACGTGTCCCATTTGGACCCGCAACCTGACGTGATTGTACCATTCACACTTTCACCCAACAATCACCGTCGATCGTCCGTCAGGGCGACGCGGTCACCAGCCTCGATCGATGACGCGTGGCCGCCGAGCCACTGCTCCGTTGGAGTCGTTCGTCGCCACGCTGAAGAAAGAACTGGTTCACTACGAGCAGTACCGGACCCGCACCGAAGCACGACACAGCCTGATTGAATACATCGAAGTGTTTTACAACCGCGTTCGCAGACACTCTGCGTTGAACGACCAGCCCCCAACCCATTTCGCCGAGGCCGCATAAGCCTCACGCAGCGCCCATCAAACGCGGGAATGTCCAGAGCTTTGACGATGATTTTTCACACGTGCTCCTATGAATGGATGAACCGGCCATGACCGACCATACAGGTCGTTGAATGCATGAAACTTCAGAATTATTGCGAACCTTCTGTCGGCCTCCGGCATCTCAGAGATCGAGCTGCTGGCAAATGCCGGCTTGAAACCCCGCAACAGTCGAGTGTGAGTTCCATGTCTTTCGCACAGTCAAGATTCATAGGCAAACGCCTGGGCGTCGGTCGTTATGCCGATCAATTGGCCCGTTTCAATTCTGAAATGGCGCTCCCCGCCCAGATTCTGCGCTGGTGACACTTGGCCGTATCCGGAGATCCCTCCACAGCCCGGTGTCACTCAGACATCGGGCTTTTTCATTGGCTGCGATGTCCTCCCGATCATGGGTCGGTAGCTGAGATGGTTTAGCGGCGGACTGAAAATCCGCAGACGAGGATTCGAGCGCCTCCTGACCCACTCTGCGCACCCGGTGCGCGCACAACGTGGCCCGTTCGACTTCTGGTGAGGTTGCCGGTCTTTCAAGCCGGAGAGGCTGGGTTCGAATCCCACACGGGTCACTGACACATCGCGGGATGTAGGGGAGCGGCACCCCACGTGCCTTGGGAGCACGGAATCGCCGGTTCGAGTCCGGCCATCCCGATTACACAAACAGCCCGGTCGTCCAACGGTTGAGGACGCCGCTCTGATAAGGCGGAAACGAAGGTTCGACTCCTTCTCGGGCTACTGCGAGCGGCATTTGCCGCTTTGTGCCGTGGAGTGTCGCAGAGCGAATGCACGTCGTTCCGGCATGTTGGAAGAGATCAACGAGACACGATGAGAGGTGACGAGATGACAACTTCGCAGCGATTGAAACGCATACCGCGACCAATCACGGGGTCGTGGTGTAACGGCAGCACAGCGAGCTTTTAACTCGCACGGTGGGGGTTCGAATCCCTCCGGCCTCAATGACCGCCAGGCCTGTAGCTCAACGGTCAGAGCCGGCTCCTTATAAGGGTCGGACGACGGTTCGACTCCGTCCGGGCCTACTGAAATCACAACATGGGATCGAGGTGTTAGCGGCAGCATACCCGGCTCTTAACCGGGTTGGTGACGGTTCAAGTCCGTCCGGTCCCACTGAAGACGGAAAGCACTGGTCGTCCAGCGGCGAGGACTCCGCATTCGTAACGCGGCAACGTGGGTTCGAGTCCCACCTGGTGCTCTTACGGTTGATCTTTGACAACTCAGCGAGTCATTCAGCGCCCATGATGTAGCGGTAGCGTGCTGCTCCGCCAGGGCAGATGTGCGGGTTCAACTCCCGCTGGGCGCTTTTCCGTTCGCGACGGCGAGTCCTGTGAAGTCGGGACGTCGCTCGCGCGGTGAGGAAGCATGTTGTTGGCCAACAGGCATCCGCCAAACGCCAACAGCCAAATCAGGACGTGGGAAAGTCTGGGAATCCGCGTGCCTCGGGCGCACGAGATCGTCGGTTCAAATCCGACCGTCCTGACTGCGACCAGCGAATAGCAAATAGGGAACAGTGAGTCGCGAATAGTTGGGATGTCGTCGGTCATCGCTTGCGACTATTCCCGGTTCGCTATTCCCTATCCTGCGGTGGGTCCCGTGTTGGTACGGGAAGGCGGCTGTTAACCGCCGTGACACAGGTTCGATTCCTGTCGCCGCAGCTCCGCCACAGGCGGTTTGTGCCTGCGGCAGCATCACGCGTGAAAGTCGACCAGAAATCGGGAAGTCATCCGGCCGGATGAGGGGCCTGCCTCGAAAGCAGGTGGCGAGCAAAGCTCGCTTGTGGGTTCAAGTCCCACGGCTTCCGCTGAGCGTGAACCGACCACAGGGGCTCATGGTCCAACAGAAAGACATCGGTCCTGCAAACCGAGGATCCGGGTGCGACTCCCGGTGAGTCCACTTCATTTCGATCCCGTGGTCCAGCGGCGACGACTTCTGGCCTACACCCAGACAACGATGGTTCGAGTCCATCCGGGATCATTCATTCAAACGCCCAGGTACGCCAATCCGGCAGAGCGGCTCGGCTTAAACCCGAGTGATTGCGGGTTCGACTCCCACCTGAGCCACTGACTTCGTTCAGATGACACTGAAACGAGAGTCTTAGCAACTGAAGGTTAAGTGATGAAAGAACGTCAGAGACTACTTGAGCGAATAGAGAAGCTCAACGAATCCGTCGAGAAGGCGCGAGCGTACCTGGCAAACGGCGACCACGGTGAATGGCATGGCTTCCGACCATTGTTCGGTGGTTCAAAGGGCCGGTTGCCACATCCTGATTGGGTAGCGACTGTCTTCCTACCTCGGAGGTTGGCGGCCTTGGACGGATGCAACAAGGCACTCGAAACCCTCGACAGGAAGGGAAAAGAACGTCGAACGAGCCGGCAGAGAAAACGATCGAAGTGACATCACGTCCTCGCGGAGCAGTCCGGAGTGCTCGCCACCCTGTCAAGGTGGAGATCGTGGGTTCAAATCCCATCGAGGACGCTTATCGACAAGTTGACGCGGTACGCAATCTGGCAAAGCGGCGAAGCTCAAACCTTCGTGTGTTGTGGGTTCGATTCCCACCCGCGTCACTGAGACACATGCGTCGGCTGGGCATTGGCGCGCCCAAGTGGCTGTAACCCACCCGCCTTCGGGCATTGGCGGTTCAACTCCGTCCCGACGCACTGACAACACGACCCGTTTTTCTAGCGGTTCAGGATGCTGGCCCCTCAAGCCGGCGACGCGGGTTCGAATCCCGCACGGGTCACTGGGAGAGTGGGTAGTGGATAGTTGGTAGTGGGTAGGAAGTGAACTGCGAACCATTTTCGCTACCCACTATCCACTACCTACTACCCAC
>JAHBXU010000070.1 GCA_019636315.1 Planctomycetaceae bacterium
CTGTCCATCGCCGGGTCTTGACGTCGAGAGGAGGTGTTTCTGCTGAGAGATTGATGTTGAAGATCGTCCTATTCCGCCGTTTCGTTCGCGTTTCATGTCGACGCTTCCGTATCACAAGGAGCTGATTATGACTGCCCGTCGTCAAAGAGGTTTTACGCTGATCGAATTGCTGGTGGTGATCGCCATCATTGCCATCCTGATCGCGCTGCTGCTCCCTGCCGTTCAACAGGCTCGTGAAGCCGCCCGCCGGACACAGTGTCGCAACAATCTCAAACAATTCGGACTCGCATTACACAATTACCACGACGTTCACCTGACCTTCCCATCGGGCACCGTGTATGGACTGTGGGGCTGGAAGGCCATGGTGTTGCCGTTCGTGGAACTCAACAACATGTACGATGTGATCAACTTCGCGGACAACATCGACCACACCGGCGGCACATGCCGTGGCCAGGGAGCCGGGTGTTACACCAACCAGCACCAGAACAACGCACAGGACGCGGCAGGCATCCTGAACTACAGCAGCACGAAGAAGGCCATCTACGGCTGCCCGTCTGACCCGCGCGAGCAAACCTCGTACAATGCCACCTTGAAGACCGTCAGCGGCAGCTACCTGGGGGTCGCCGGCAACCACTCCAGCACGGGTCGCTGCAACGGCAGCAATCCGGATGCGATTCCCAACACGCGATTCCGCATTACGTTCCCTGCGGGCCACTCCGCCTGCGGAACGACCAACCCATACATCGCAGAATGCCCCGGCGTTCCCAACAAGGATAACGGCATTCTCTGGTTCGCGAGCAAAGTGTCGATTGGACAGATTGCTGACGGCACGTCCAACACACTGATCGTCGGCGAACGCGCCATCGACCCGGACAAATCGTGGGGATGGGATGCAACCGGTACGGAATGCGACCAGTGGATCGGCACGGGCGACCCCATGCGGGCGCCTCGGCCGGACGATACTTGGGCGAACTCGATCCACTTCAACAGCCACCACACCGGCATCGCCCAGTTCCTGGTGGCCGACGGATCAGTCCACGCACTCAGCTACAATATCAACTTCGCCACGTTTCAGGCCTTGGGCACCCGAGCCGGGGGCGAAGTCATTGGCGAAGCCTTTTGAGGCAGAGAGGACGTGATTGAGATTTGGTCTCAATCGAACCTCCTGATCATCGCGGCAGCCCGGCGGCATCAAGTCGCCGGGCTGCTTCATTTTCTGACGTTCAACCAGTCCGCCGAGCGTGCGGGTGCGCATGCTCGTATGTCTCGCGCAGGCGACTGGTGCTGACGTGCGTATAGATCTGCGTGGTCGTCAGGCTTTTGTGCCCCAGCAGTTCCTGGACGCTGCGCAGATCGGCCCCTCCGTCGAGCAGATGTGTGGCGAAGCTGTGCCTCAGCGTATGTGGCGAGGTGATCCGATCCAGGCCTGTTTGCTGCAGATATTTCTCCAGCATGCGACCGATGCTCCGTGTGGTGAGCCGTCGGCCGAACTTGTTCAGGAAGAGCGCGTCACGATGGGGGGCGGGCGCCGTTTCATCCGGGGTGCGGACTTCCAGCCAACGCTCCAGCGCCCGCACGGCAAACCGACCCACGGGGCTGATGCGCTCTTTCTTGCCTTTGCCGAGCACCCGCACGATGTTCGCTTCGCGATCCCAGTCGCTCACGTTCAGGCCGATCAGTTCCGCGACGCGTAATCCGGCCGAATAGAGCGTTTCGAGGATGGCCCGATCGCGCAGACCCATCGGGTCGTTGGCGGGTGGAGCTTCCAGGAGCTGGGCCACCTGCTCGCTGGTGAGAAAGTGCGGCAACTTGCGTCCTACGCGCGGCGTGCGGAGCGCCTTCGCAGGGTTGGTGTCGGTGATTCCCTCACGACTGCAGTAGCGGAAAAAACTCCGCAGACAGGCCAGCCGACGGGCGATTGTCGTTCGCGCATACTGACAGTCATGCAGGTATGCAACGTAACCGCGCAGCATGTCGACCGTGACGCCAGCAGGCGATGGCACGGCCCCGACGCGATCGCCAAAATACTCCAGGAGACTCTCAAAATCGTCCTGGTACGCTTTGATCGTCTGTTCGGACGAGTTCCGCTCGATGCGCAGAAAGCGAAGAAAGGCGGCAATGGACGTCTGCACGATGTGCCTGCAATGTCAGGAGTCCTCGATCAGACCGGAATTACGGGCGGCGCCGGCCCGGCGGTCGCTCCACAACTCCCAATGGCATCTCACCCCACCATCGACGACACGTTCCGTTGATGAGGCACGCGCCGCAGATTGGTATCAAAACCCGCAGCGTCGGCAAAGAATCGCGAGTCGCATCTTCTGGCGACAGCCGGATGGTCCGGTCAAGTCATCGGCCGGCAAACACTAGGCCGACTTGCGGAACGAAATCGGTGTGTCATCGTCGCGGTCGCTCTTCTGCAGGCGACGAACCTTCTGACTGAGAACAGCCGCGTCATACCAACTGAAGTTCAACTCCGGATCGGCGGCATACCGGCCGAGTGTCTGCAGCAACGTGGACACGCTGTTCTCATCGTAGAGGAACACGTACCGCTCGCCGTCCTTGACCAATGCGAGGACGTTGACACTCGTGCGCATAAAGGCTCGCCTCTCTTCAGCGTCCGTCCGGAATCAGCCCCGGACTTCGGCATGACTTGCCGCTCCTTCGATGGACACGCTGCTGACCGCAACGGACCGATCGTCGGCGAATAAACCACCATCATCAGTTATCGGCACGAGAGTCGGTGTAACCGCTTTCTTTTCTGAATCTGCTGCGAGAGAGTCGCAAACGAGACCTTTGTCTCCGGTCCGCTCGCTTGTGCCTCGCACGACAGACCGAGCGCCCGCCGGGCGTTCCTCACCGACGCATTGGCTGATGCGGCATGTCCGCGGCACACTCATCGGATGGACATTCCCGCGGCTTCCGCGACAATGCACGCAGTTCACCTATCTTCGTTGCAATGCACTTCACGGCGGATGGACCGATGGCGGACTTCAAAGTTACCGAACTTGACCCCGACCTGGACTTCGGCAACCTGACGTATTGGGACGTGATCATTATTGGTGCTGGTCCGGCAGGTTTAGCCGCGGGTCTGACCACCGCGCATCGGGCGCTGACCACCCTGATCATCGAGGCCAAGGACCGCGCAGGGGGGCAGCCTCAGTTCCTGTATGCTGACAAGCGGATTGTCGACATTCCCGGCTTTCCGGACGGAATTACGGGGGAAGAGCTGTCGTCCCGCGTCTACCGGCAGGCTCGGGAGGCGTTCGTCCAGTTTCGATTCAACGAAGAGCTGGTGACCATTGAAGACACGGACGTCGAGGAGAAAGGAGATCGGCTGAAACGTGTGGTGACGAGCGGCGGCGAGTACTCCTGCCGCAAGGTCATCATCGCCGTCGGACTGCTGCACTTCCCGCGAAAACTGCCGATCCTCGATGCGCTGGAAACCAGGAAGGTGCACTACACCATGCCGAAGATCGGCGACTACGACGGTGAACATGTCGCGGTTGTCGGCGGTGGTGATTCCGCGCTCGATGCAGCCGTGATGGTCCAGCAACGGAACGGACACGTGCATCTCATCGTTCGCGAGGCCGAGCCGATCGGCAAGGCCGACACGCTCCAGCGTGTACGCGACGCTGGAGCAGAAGTCCACCTGTCAACGGAAATTGTCGATGCGGAGTTCCACGGCGGTGAGATCGCCCTGACGCTCAGCAGCGGGTCGGTCGTCCATTGCGGGCGTGCGATCGTGCAGATCGGTTTCCTGTCAGCGAAGGACACATTCCAGCGCCTTCACGTGCGGCTCAACGATAACGGCAGCATCGCCATCGACCCGTACTATGAAACCAGTCGCAAGGGGATCTTCGCCGTGGGGGATGTTCATGGAGACATCAAACTGGTGACCGTCGCATGGGCAGAGGGCATCCAGGCGGCCATCTATGCGTTCAAGGAAATCACCAGTCCCTACTGGCTCAATGAAAAGCGGTTGCGCGATTTGAAGATCAGCCTGATCGGCGAGAAACTCGCAGCGGACGCCTCCCAGCTGAGCCGGACGAACCGCTAACCTGCCGTCGCCCTTGTTGCTGTTTCCCAGGCTTTGCAGGGGGTGAAGCGATTGTATCGAGCCGCACGGTCGTATCGGGGCGACTGGCGGCGGCGGGCCATTTGACGGTGGACGTCAAGCCGGTAACGCATGCTTCGCTGAGTCAAACTTTTGCCGGAGGGGAAATTGTGACGTAGGTTACGGTAAGGATGTCGCGTGGTGGGTCCGCGCCGTCTTGACCTCCCCATTGAGAGATCGACTTAGTCGGTAGCATGATGATCCTTGCGACGCCCGAACGACAGGTGCAGGACTCAGCACGCCGCACTTCGCACGATTCTCGTTCGGGATTGCTTTGCATCTATCCGGTGACCGCCTCGCGCGGCCTGATCGAGTTGACTCAGGAGTCAACGACGATCGGCCGAAATGCGAACTGCGACATCGTGCTTTCCGGCGATTCCACCGCCGATCAGCATGCCGTGATCGAATGGGTGGACGGGGAATGCTGGATTCGGGATTGCGGGAGTGCGGTCGGGACATCCATCAACGACCTTCGCATCAGTGCGCAGCGATTGACCGCCGGCGACCGGGTGCGAATCGGAAATTGCATCTTCAAATTCCTCTCGGCCGACCGATTGGACATCCAGTACTACAACGCCGTCTATGAAATGATGACGGTGGACGCTCTCACGGGAGCTCAGAATCCTCGCTCCTTTGAAGAGGATTTCGCACGCGAGGTGCTCCGAGCGCAGCGGCACTGGCGGCCCATCGCCCTCTTGCGATTCGAAATCGACCAGTTTCGCTGTATCGCCGAACGACAGGGACGAATGGTCGGCAACGAGTGTCTCCACGGCCTCAGCCGGCGTGTCGGTGGACGTATTCGAGGCGAGGACCTGTTCGCACGGCTCAGCGACGAACAGTTCGCTCTGTCGTTGGTGGAAGCGCCGCTGAAGCAGTCCGTGCGCGTCGCTCAGGATCTACGCCGCCTGGTCGAAGGCGAACCCATCCTGACGTCGCGGGGCCCGGTCCCGGTCACCATCAGCATTGGCATCGGCTTCGCCAATGGACAGGGACCGGTGACCGCACCGGAAATCCTTCAGAAGGCGCAAGAAAATCTCGCTCGGGCTCGCACGAGTGGCCGCAACTGCGTCTGCTATTGAACGTCGAGCCGGCACAGGTCACATCATCGACCTTCGCCTCCAGGTGTCAGGTCGGATCAACCCTGGGAAACATCGTGTCGGGTTTCCCGGCTAGTCCACCGGCTCCGAAGCTCCCGAGGCGATGGAGCCCGGAAGGATGTTGATCACCGTCGTTTCGAGGGCGGTGGCGACGACCGTTCCGTCCGGTCTCATCAGCCGCACGCGCAACCCGCGTGGTCCCGAGTGCGTCGCCGTGGCCTGTAACGCGACGGTCTGCAATTCACCCGTGCCGAGTGCTTCGATCAAAGGGAGTCGCAATACGTTGTTCACGGGATCGTATTCGGCCGACGACAAGCGATCGACCTCGTCGATCGAAACGCCCGAAGGCTGCAATCCGTCGGCATCAATCTGCAGCACAAGCCGCGAGGTTGTCGTCAGTCCATGATTGGTAATGCGCACCACGTACTGGACCTTCTCGCCGATGAAGACCGGATCCTGATCGTCGGTGACGTCGATCTCGATCTCACGCAAAGGAACAACCTGAAGACCTGAGCGCGTCTCGCGAGGCGGCAGATCTCGACCGATGACCCGCACGGCAAGCCAGGTTTGTTCCGTCGGCGAAGGACAGGCAAACTCCACTTGAATCTGCACCCGTTCGTCAATGCGCAACAACCCCAGATCCCACTCCAGTCCATCAGGTTGCGAGACCGCTCCGGCCGAGGCCTCACGAGCTTCCAGCACCCCCTCGTGTTTGACGAAGACGTGTACGTCCGGCTGATCGCGACCCGTCAGATTGATGACCGTTACGACAAACTCGGCGCGACTCCCCACGCTCCGCTCGTCGGGGCCGGAGACATTCAGACTCACGCTGTCATCGCGGCCGGTCACGCACTTCTGCTGAACGACTTCCTCGATACCGTCCGCAGACAAACTGAACTCGACACACAGTTCGCCAGCTTGTTCTCCGCGCAGCGTCAGGTCAAGGCGGCGCTCCTCGCGCGGTCCCAGGCGGCCCAGACGCTGGCGAAACACCCGCTCATCCGCTCCGGGATACACAATGCCTTCCAGGAGAGTGCACATCACCGTCACATCGTCGACGGCGATGTCTTGCGAGTTGCGAACGGTGATTGCAAACGGGATCTCCTCACCCACACTTGCGGTTTCAGGCGCCTCGACAATCAACTCCAGAGGCTGTCCGCGCACTACGGTCGGCGGACTTTCCGGGGGCGCGATCGACCGCGATGATGATCCCGGCGGAGGCGCCTCGAGTGGTCCCAGTCCGGGGCCTTGTCGCACGTTGTCCGGCGTCCGCGCGGGCGTCTCAGATGCCGAGGGAGCGTCCGGTCGTGGTTCGATCGGGATCTGCGGACCCAGCGAGTCTTCGGGGCTGGCCGCATTCTCGGGGGGCGACGAGGGTCGCCCGACGGCATGTGGCGCGGTGCTCACCCCGGGCTGCATCAGAGGCTGAGCGAAAGGGGACAGCTGCGGCGGGTCCTGCACGCGACGCGTGACGACGCCCTGTTGCGTCGACACGCAACCGCAGAGGGCGGCTGCAGCTGCAAGAACGCACAGTTGCCGGAGGAATCGGCAAGCGCGGTCTTTCGTCCCGTTGATGTTAAAGGTGCCCATCGTGCTTTGACCATACCACGACGGCGCCCCACGACATCACTCAAGCCGGAGAGAAGGTTGACGTTCCGAAAAAATCGCGGCCGATCGTGCGGTCCACGCCAATCAGCGAGACGCGGCAACATTGGGAAACTGTAACGAGGATTGACCGTAATGGACGATCAATCCGCGCGCGACCGATTCTGTAGAGCAATCGCCGTTGCCGTGGCATAGGTGCGGCAGTGTGAGATGGTGATGAGGATCTCATCGATGCCGCGCTGGGTCGCGAACTCCTTGGCCCCGCCGCTCAGGACAATCCTCGGCTGCCCGCTCTGCCGGTTGGCGACTTCGATGTCCTGCCAGCCGACGCCACGTGTAAAGCCGGTGCCCAGCGTCTTCATCACCGCTTCTTTCGCCGCCCAGCGACCGGCGTAGTGCTGCATGGCCTCTTTGCGCTGCTGGCAGTAGCGGATCTCCGCCTCGGTATAGACCCGTTGCAGAAACAACTCTCCATGTCGCTCGATCATCTGACCGATGCGGGTGATCTCCACAATGTCCGTACCGAGTCCGACAATCATCAGGTGGCTTCGCTCGAATGTTGGGTCCGTCGCGGCAGCCGCGACGCAGTCCATGCACCGGCGACGGACGCCAGCAGGATTTCGGCTCCCCAGAACACGCTCGGCCACGGCTGCGACCATTCTCCCAGCGGCCGCACCCGGAATGCAAGATAGTCGGAGAGAGAGGGAACGGACGTCGAATCGGGCGCCGCCAGTTCCTGGGCCAGCGTGGGATCGTTCTGGGCCGCCGCTTCGAGAATCGCTCTGGCCATCGATTGCTCGGCGGGCGCCACGATGGCCGCCTGTTCCGCCCGAAGTTCGGAGAGTCCTCGCGACGCGATCAGGCACAGGCCCGCCATGACGAGCGGCACCGTCAGGACGGCGGCCCACCGTTTCTCCAGATGGAATTCGCGAGCCGCCCAGGCGACAATGGCACCTGTCCCGAGGCCAAAGGCGACCGGAAACAAGACCAGTTTTCGCATTCCCGTGGGGGCCAGCGCGGCGAACGCCGTCCACACCCCGACAGCGCCGAGGATCGCGAGCACCGCGAGGACGGGACGTATTCGCTGCGGATCTGGCACGCTCGCGACCCATCACAGAGAAACGGACTTAGACCCCAGACCGCAGGCAGTTCGGGCGCGTTCGAGGACTTCGCCGGCTTTGAGTCGCGCCCGGACGGCCCCGGCACGCAAAAGCTCCTCGACCTGATCGGGATCGGCCGCGAGCTTCTCCCGACGCTCGAAGGCGGGGGCGAAGTACGCCATCGCCGCGTCGTAGAGCGTTTGTTTGGCGTCGCCGTATCCCATACCCCCGGCGCGGTAGCGGGCGGCGAGCGACGCCTGCTGCTCTTCATCGGCGAACAGCTTGTAGAGGGCGAATATCGAACAAGTGTCCGGATCCTTCGGCGCCTCGACCGGTGTGGAATCCGTCGTGATCTTCATGATCGTTTTGCGCAGCTTCTTCGGCGTGTCGAAAACGGGAATCGTATTGCCATAACTCTTCGACATCTTCTGTCCGTCGATTCCCGGCACTTTTGCAGACTGATCGAGCACGCGCGCCTCTGGCAGGACGAACACCTCGCGATCGAAGATGCGATTGAACCGCTGCGCAATGTCGCGCGTCACTTCGATGTGCTGCACTTGATCCAGTCCGACCGGCACGACATCGCTGTCATAAGCCAGGATGTCGGCCGCCATTAAAACCGGATAGGTGAACAGCCCCGCATCCGCCGGAATGCCGCGGTCTTTCTTGTCTTTGTACGCGTGGCACTTCTCCAGAAGGTGCATCTGGGTCACTGTCATCAACAACCAGGTGAGTTCGGTCACCTCGGGTACGTCGGATTGACGGAACAGTGTCGCGTGCTTCGGATCGAGGCCGAGCGCCAGCAGATCGATG
The DNA here is from genome assembly GCA_019636315.1 of Planctomycetaceae bacterium. GTDB lineage: Bacteria > Planctomycetota > Planctomycetia > Planctomycetales > Planctomycetaceae > JAHBXU01. Next base: position 8,730 of record JAHBXU010000070.1, read on the forward strand.
GCGGCTTCCCGCGTATACTCCGTGAGCCGCTGCGGCGTGAAAGCCGTCTCATTCACGGCTCGCACCGTCTCTGGGCGATCAATGGTCGTCAGCGCGTGATAGTCTGCAATGAAGTAGAACGCCTGCTGATTCTCCTGCAGCGCAATGTACTGCCGGATCGCACCGAAGTAATTCCCCCAGTGAAATCGGCCGGTCGGTTGAATGCCGGAAAGGACACGCATGGTTGAGTCGTGATCAGGATTGCTTCATCGAGTCTGCGACTCGGCCGATGGGCCCTCAGGAGCCCCATCGTCCGCTCCGCTTGTTTCGGCATCCTACCTTTCATGCCCGAAGAATTCCTCTCCTGCCGCCGTGTCAACGAGAATGAGGGCGGCGTCACGGACGCCATACAGTCACGAGTCGGCGGAATGCATCATCATCCGCCAATGATGCGGCGATCAGAAGGGCACGGCTTTTTAGCAGGACGCGACATCCTGCAAAAGTCGCACAGGGGACGCCACCGATTCGCTGGCAAATCAGATAATTATTCCGCAACCAATATTCACGAAACGGCTTGTGGTCAGAAGGCCTTGGGGTTTGTGCGATCGAAATCGAGAACACCCTGGACTCTGCTTTGAAGTGACCGAGTTGCGGGAACGTCCGCCAATACAGACAAGATTTGGACACGACGCAAAACGTCCTCATGGCGCCCTCGATCGGTTCAGACGGCCTCGATCCATTCCGATGCCCGCGCGGGAACGAACTCGAAGGCGAACATTGCGGGCGCAAGGGGGTCTCCTATAATGTCGCTTCGCGCGACGCCCCCCGACGGGGCCGCGACCGCTCTGACTACGCCCACTGACCTTTTCCGGACGTCACTCCGTGCTGCGCACACATACCTGCGGGGAACTTCGCTCAACACATCGCGATCAGGTGGTCACGCTCAGCGGCTGGGTCGACGGGTATCGCGATCACGGCGGCGTGGTGTTCATCGATTTGCGAGATCGTTACGGCATCACGCAGATCTCGTTCAAACTGGATAACGCCAGCGACATTCAGCAGCAGGCGCAGCAACTGCGGCACGAGGACGTCATCCAGGTGCAGGGCGAGGTCGTCGGCCGCGGCGCCGAGAATGTGAACCCCAAGCTGGCGACGGGCGAGATCGAAGTGCGTGCCCGGCAATTGAAGGTGCTCAACAAGAGCCGGACGCCGCCGTTTGAACCTAACGGCGACACGCTTCCCAACGAAGAACTGCGGCTGCAGTATCGCTTCATCGATCTCCGCCGGCCGGCGTTGCAACGCAATTTGCGCTTGCGGCACCAGGTCTGCAAAGCAACACGCGAGTATTTCGACCGCCTGCAGTTCCTGGAGGTCGAAACCCCCATTCTGGGCCGCTCGACTCCGGAAGGCGCTCGTGACTACCTCGTCCCCAGCCGCGTGCACGAAGGTGCCTTCTACGCGCTCCCGCAGTCGCCGCAACTCTTCAAACAGATCCTGATGGTCGCCGGCTACGACCGCTACTTCCAGATTGCACGCTGCTTCCGCGATGAGGATCTGCGTGCCGACCGTCAGCCCGAGTTTTCACAGATCGACGTCGAGATGGCGTTCATCGAGCTGGACGACATGCTGGGCGTCATTGACGGACTGGTCGCCGCGATGGTCAAGGAGGTCCGCGGCGAAGATCTCAAGCTGCCGCTCCCGCGTTATACGCACGCGGACGTGATGAAGAAGTACGGCTCTGACAAGCCCGACCTCCGGTTTGGTCTGCCCATTACAGAAATCAGCGACCTGGTGTCGGACAGCGACTTCGGCGTATTCAAGAACACCGTCGCCGGTGGAGGACACGTCCGCGGGCTGTGCGTCAAAGGGGCCGCTGAAAAGTACTCGCGACGAATCCTCGACAACGACCTGAAGG
>JAHBXU010000700.1 GCA_019636315.1 Planctomycetaceae bacterium
GAGCCGCTGGGGGCGCGGGTCGTGGAGGTCTGCGTGAGGGGGAACTGCAAATTGAAGATCAAGAAGAATGGCAGATTGGCGGGGGCCGAGGCCAAGTGAGGCGGAGCACGATGTCCGGGTTCAAGATCGCTGCGGCCCAGGTCGCTTCGATACGGGGGGATGTCGCGAGAAACATCGAGACTCACGCAGCGGCGATCATGACGGCGGCCGTACACGGTGTCTCAGTCTTGATTTTTCCGGAGTTGTCCCTCATTGGTTATGAACCGGACCTTGCGGCCGACTTGGCGATCACCCCGGACGACGCGCGTCTGAATCCGCTCGCCGCGCTGGCAGGGCGGCACCAGATGTCGATTGTCGTGGGGGCGTCGCTGCGGAACGGCCGTGCGCTGCCGGGGTTGGGGGCAATACTCTTCAATGCAGACGGCACGACGCGCACCTATCACAAGATGCACCTGGGAGGCCGCGAGCCGACTTATTTCGCACCCGGGAGCGCACCGCTGATGTTCGATATGCACGGGCAGACGATCGGTTTGGCGATCTGTGCGGATGCATCGGAACAGTCGCACCCGCAAGGATATGTGATGAGTGGTTCGTCCATTTATGCTGCTGGAGTGTTTCTGAATGCTGAGTGGTACAGGACAGATGCGCCTCGGCTGGCCGCATACGCAGCGGCGTTCCAAATGGTTGTTGTGATGGCCAACCACGCCACCTCCGTGGGCACTTACACTTCCGTGGGCAGAAGCGCCGCGTGGTCTCCGGACGGGACGTTGCTTGCGGAGGCCGCCGGTCCGGAGAGTTGTCTGGTAATCGCAACACGTCATCGGAGGAAGTGGTCTGGGGAGGTGGTGTTGTGTTGAATCGGCAGGGGTGTGGCGACGTCGCGGCGGCGGAACGGGACCAACTGCAATTGCGAATCAGGAATTGCAGATTAGCGCAGTCGCCAGTTCGTGGACTCGCGTCGCATCGACACGTTGCAGTTTGCGTCGTGCAATAATCAACACTGCACCGCCGGATCGCCGCACATCTAAAATGTGCAGCTAATCGCACGAATGCATTGATGCCGCCGATGACTATTGAACGACCGCCGCTCGGTTGGCCATCGCTCGCGATCCTCGCGGCGATTCTTTCCGCTTTGCTGGTTGTGCGGCTGCCGGTGGTATTGCATCAGCCGGGGGGGCAGGATGAGGAGTACTACGCATTTCCCGGGCTGACGATTGTCGAGAGCGGCGTCCCGCGGCTGCCGCATGTGCCGCAGCGTGATCCGGAGAGCGTGTTCTACAAGGCGGACGTGGCCTTTTTTGCCGAGCCGCCGCTGTATTTTTACCTGCAGGCGATCTTCTACGCGGTCTTTCCCGCGACCTATGGGACGGCGCGCCTCGCGTCGTTGCTGGCCGGGATGGCGGCTGTTGTGCTGGTGTATCTGCTGGCGCGGCGATGGTATGGAGATGAAGTGATTGCTCTTTCGTCGGCCGGGTTGTATTCCCTGCTGCGGATGTTCTATTTCCCGGCGATGACTGCCCGCCCGGACATCTTGTGCACCGCCTTGGGACTCGGCGCTGTATATGCATTCGATCGCTGGCGTGCGGAGAAACGTGCCGGGTGGTTCATGACATCCGGCGTTCTGCTGGGGCTCGGAGGGCTGACGCATCCGTTTGCACTCGTCTATGCAATCCAACTGGCAGCATGGAGCGCCTGGAGCGAACGTCGGTGGCGTCGTGGCGTCGTGCCGCTGGCATTGGCAGGAATCGCGATGATCACCTGCGCCCTCTGGGTCCCGCTGATTGTCGCGTATCCGGAGGAGTTCCGGATGCAGTTTGGCAACAATATTCTGCATCCGGCCGGACCGGGGTTGATGGCGCGGCTCGTCTGGCCGTTTCCGGCGCTTGTTCATCACGCGGAACTTCTGTGGGAACGAGCCGCACCGGTGCAGTTTCTGTTGCTGTCGGCCGGATTGATCGCCTCGTTGTGGAGGGACGGGTTGCGCCGCGACGCGCGGCGACGGCCCGTCCTGTTGGCCCTGTCGTCGATCTACCTGATCAGCACGCTCGTCGGCATCCATCCGGGACATGGATACTGGAGTTATGCGGCGGCATATCTTGTGATGTGTCTGGCGAGCATGGCGGTGCGTGGCTGGCGGCAGGTCGCGGGCGCGCACACCTGGCTGAGTCTGCCGGCGGGGAGCCTCCTGGTGTTGCTGATGGTTCCGGGCCTCGGCCTGCGAGCAACAGGGACGTATCTCACGCATTGGGGCGAAGAAGACTACGACGCGCGACGGTTTGCCCGCCGGTTGATTGATCAGCTTCCGACTCATGATCGGTACACGGTGGGCCGGGAATACGTCCTGGACTTCTATGCCGCCGGGCGGACGACGCTGATGGGGACGGTCCACCCGCTGTACATTCAAGCACAGAACTACCCGTACGATGCACTCGTCGTCGGCCGCGAGGAACTGGCGGCCCGGCTTCCGGAGATCATGCAGGGCCGGTTGCTCCGCGTGTTCGGCCGGATCGACGATCCGTTCGCGTGTTATGCCGCGGTGTACGTTCACACCCCAGGGAGCAACCCAACGACAGATCCGACGAGTCCGTCGGCAGCAGACGCCGACGGGGGATGACGGGCGTGCATCCTGCGGGGCAAATCGCGAAAATCCGATTGCCCGCGACAATCGGATTCCTCCATCAAAACGGCTCACTCGACTCCTTCCATAATCTTGTCAGGGGGTGAGCGATTTTCGTGATCCTTCTCGTCTGCCTCGCGTTCTCCTCACGAGCGCGCCGGTTCGTGTTGCATATTGGCAACGTGGCACAGAGTAACCGATGGTCGAATTCCTCCAGCATTGCCTGACGCTGCCCACCGTCATTCCAACGGTCCTGTTGGGGTTCGTCTGCCTGTATTGGGTGTCGATGATCCTCGGCGGACTGGATCTGGACATCCTGGATCTGGACATCCATCTGGAACCGGGGACGGAGGGACACGAATCGTTTCTCGACTGGGGGCTCGTCGGCCTGAAGTGGTTTAACCTGGGCCATGTGCCGTTCATGATCTGGATGTCGGTGTTCTCTCTGACCGCGTGGCTGATGTCGGTCTTCTTCGACCGAACCCTGGGGAATCCTGCCTGGGACGAAGT
>JAHBXU010000701.1 GCA_019636315.1 Planctomycetaceae bacterium
GGGTTGAGCCAGCAGTTCTGCCGCATTGTCCGGCTTGACACTACCGCCGTATTGAATGCGGGTCGCGTCTGCGATCGCGGGATTGTAGCGAGACTGGAGCCAATTGCGAAGATGAGCATGGGCAGATTCCGCCTGGTCCGGGGTCGCCGTGAGCCCGGTCCCGATCGCCCAGACCGGCTCATACGCGATGACGACGTCCTTCATCTGCTCGGCCGATACGTCTACGAGCCCCCCGGCCATCTGCCGGTCGAGGACGGCCTCCGTCTGATCCGCCTGCCGCTCTTCGATGAGTTCGCCGACGCACAGGATGACCCACAACCCCTTTCCGAGTGCGGCTTTCACCTTGCGGTTGATCAGTTCGTCGGTCTCGCCCAGCACGTGCCGCCGCTCGCTGTGCCCCAGAATCACCCACCGGCAACCGACGTCCGTGAGCATGTCCAGCGCGATCTCTCCGGTGAAGGCACCCGGATTCTCGAAGTACGCGTTCTGAGCGGCCAGCATCACGCCAGAGTCCCCGAGCGCGTCGCGGACAGCGCTGAGATACACGAACGGCGGCGCCACAGCCACATCCACTCGATCGGCGCACGCTTTCGCTCCGGCGGCGACTCCTTTGGCCAGCGCCACCGCGGACACCTGCGTCTGCGTCATCTTCCAGTTTCCAGCAACAAACGGCCGTCGCATCACCAATTCTCCTTGTGCAATATCTTGTTCCCGAACTCTGCTTGGGAACACACGTCCCGAAACTCTGTTTCACGAATGTGCATTTCCCAAGCCGATGCTTCGGAACGGGCAACATGGATCATAGTACGGCACCACCCATTGCACGATGCCCATCATGACGCAGCATCGGCGGCCGTGGCGCTTCAGCCGAGCACGACTTCAGGACCTTCTTCGGTGCGTCGTGTCATGGCGAAAAGTTCCCCCAGCGTGATGCCGTCACGCCAAACGGAATACAGGTCGATCCCATAGCGAGTTTCCATCATCTCATCGAGCGACTCAAATTCCATGTCGTCGTCAATTGTCAAATGCGGTATGTGCCTCGCTTGATAGATGGCCATCGGTTGGTCATCGGGGGCAAACTTGCAACTGTGTCTCTCGTCGAACGCAAATACCGTTACGAACATCCTCAAGAACTCGCGAATCTTCGCATGCGGAACGTCCGGAAAACGACGATGCCAACGAATCCCCGCGCACGGCCGATCGAGCAACTTGCGCAACCGTACACGCTCAAGGAAATCTGTCACGGCCGCAAACACGACGCTGACCAGGACCAAGACGATTATGTGCCACCACATGGCATCACCTTGAACAATCCTCGTGCCAACACCTAATTCTTCGACGGCTTGGGAATCGTCCGCTTGAACATCTGCGCGACCTGCATCATCCCCTGCATGACGTCGGCGTATTGATTGGGCAACAGCGCCTGTTGGCCGTCGCTCATGGCTTCTTCCGGGCGGCAGTGAACCTCGATGTGCACGCCGTCGGCCCCTGCAGCAATCGCTGCCAGCGACATCGGCGGGATCAATTCCGGCCGTCCCGTCGCGTGGCTCGGGTCGACAATCACCGGCAGGTGCGAGAGCCCCTTGACGTTGGGCACCATCGCCAGGTCGAGCAGATTCCGCGTCGACGAATCGAAGCTCTTGATGCCCCGTTCACACAAGATCACCCGCTTGTTGCCGTTCGCCAGAATGTACTCGGCCGACATCAGCAGATCCTGAACCGTGGCACTCATCCCCCGCTTGAGCAGCACCGGCCGATTCGTATGCCCAACTTCCGTCAGCAGATTGAAGTTCTGCATGTTGCGGGCGCCGATCTGAAAGATGTCCGTGTACTTGTCGATCAATTCGACCTGCCGCGGATCCATCACTTCGGTCACGACGGGCATCTGCAACTCATCGCCGACCCGCCGCAGGATTTTGAGGCCCTCTTCACCAAGCCCCTGGTAGCTATAGGGACTGGTGCGCGGCTTGAACGCTCCACCTCGCAGAATGTTGGCTCCCGCCGCCTTGACCGACCGGGCGATCTCCAGCAAAACGTCCTCGCCTTCGATGGCGCACGGACCGGCAATCATGCCCAGCGAGCCACCCCCCACGGTCACGCCGCAGCCGACGTCAAACGCGGAGTCCTCCTCCTGAAACTCGCGACTGGCCAACTTGAAGGGCTTCAGGACCGTCATCACTTCTTCCACCCCAGGGATCGCCTTGAGCGGGGCGTTGCGAACGAGATCTTCCTCGCCGATAACTCCGATCAGAGTCCGTTTCACCCCGCGGCTCACTTCGTGCCGCAACCCGAATTCCTCGATCTTTGCCAGAATATGCGAGATCTGCTCCTCCGAGCAGCCCGGTTTGAGGACGATGATCATGGCGAGCCTTCAACTTTCGGCGGACAGCAATCAGAGGTCAGGGAGCGTTTCGTCGTTGGATGAACGGAGTGCGGGAGTGAAGGAAACACTTGCGTGGAGATGATGTGGAAGCCACAACAGCGACGCACCACGCGTCAACCACGAACGCGCTTGTTGACGGCCGACGGCTGATCGCTCAGGGCTGACGGCCTTCAATCAATCCACCGGCTCGCTGCGCGGATACGAGCCGAGCACTTCGAGTCGTACCGCCTTCTCCTCCAACTCGGCAAGCGCGCGCCGGATGCGAGGATCCTGCATGTGTCCTTCAAAATCGAGGAAGAACAGGTAACCCACCTCCGGTCCCCGCAACGGGAACGACTCAATCCAGGTGAGATTGATCTTCGCCTTCTTGAACCCGTTCAGGGCATCAGACAGGGCCCCCGGTTGATGCGGAATCTGTAACAGCACGGCAGTGCGGTCCTTGCCGGTCGGCTTGGTATCCCGATCGCCAATGACTGCAAATCGCGTGACGTTGTGCGAGTTGTCCTCGATCCGCTCCGCGAGAATATCCAGCCCATATTCCACCGCCGCCTGTCCGCTGGCAATGGCTCCGGCCCCCGGTTTGTCGCGTGCGAGCGTGGCCGCCGTCGACGTGCTCGTCACTTCATGCAAGTGAGCCAGCGGCATGTTGCGCGCCAGCCAGTCGCGACATTGCGAAAGCGCCTGGGGCTTGCTGTAGATCTCAACAATCTCACTGCGGGGCGAGCG
>JAHBXU010000702.1 GCA_019636315.1 Planctomycetaceae bacterium
ACCAGGAGAACCCGGCCCTGGGGCGTTTCAAGCAGGTGAAGTACATCAGCTTGACCAACGTCGCCATCGACGGTGTTCCTCTGGTCGACGCGTCGTCGGAATCGTTCAGGAAATTTCTGATCGAACAACTCGCCGGAACGCGAGGCACAATTCGCACGTCAACCGACTCCGAACACATCAGCTGGGGGAACTGGTGAGTGCGTCATGTTCCGCATAACGTGCCCCGGTTTACAGGATGAAACCCAACCGATCACTCACAAGGCAATAGAATTCGAGAGACAAGATGGCGCAGCCGCACGGACGACGGATTGCACTCTTTGAAGATGAGGGCTGGCGCGATCTGCTTCCGCTCACTCAGTTGCGTCCTGTGTTTGAACTCTGCTGCGGGCATGGTTCTGCAAGAGAGCGCTGGGAGCGCCATTTCCCCACGGCCGATTGGGGGGCCCTGGTGCGATCGGAACTCGCCGATGTCTATCGCGAGGAGCAGCCGGGGCGTCCCGTCAACGACGTCGCATGGCTGCGACAAGCGCCGACGCTGCTGATCAACGGACCGCTGTTGTGTGATCCGAAGCAACTGGCCAACCTTGACGACGATGCGGTTGCAATTACCGACGGCATGCCGGTAGCGCTCACGCTGCAACCTCAGGAAGTCGACGATTTCCTGACAGGTTCACGAGACGACGCGTGGAGACGCCTGGCATCAACGCGCCGACCGGCGCCTGTTGCCGGCAATCTTGTGAAATCCCCCTGGCATTTGATTGAACACAACCGGGATTGGCTGATCGCCGATTTTCGCAGCCGCGCCACGCGGCCCACCAAAGCGGATCTCGATCCGCAAACGGCCGTTCTCGGCAACGACGCCGACGTGTTCATTCACCCGACAGCCGATGTCGATCCGTTTGTCGTCATCGATGCCCGACGCGGGCCGGTCTTCGTCGACGCCGGTGTTCAACTTCAGGCGTTCACGCGCGTCGAAGGACCCTGCTACATCGGGCGCGACAGCCAGATCTTCCGGGCAAACATCAAGGCCGGCACAACCATTGGCCCTGTGTGCCGCATCGGCGGAGAGATCGAGGAGTGCATTCTTCACGGTTACGCGAACAAGTACCACGACGGCTTCCTGGGACACGGGTATGTCTGCCCCTGGGTGAATCTCGGAGCGCTCACCAGCAACAGCGATCTCAAGAACGACTATTCGCGCGTCAAAGTCGTCGTGGGCGGTGAAGCGGTCGACACGGGCTCGACGAAAGTTGGCTGTTTCATCGGCGATCACACGAAGACGGCGATTGGCTCGTTTCTCAATACGGGAAGTTCGATCGGCGTGATGAGCCTGATTCTGCCCGCCGGAGAACTGCTTCCCAAGTATGTCCCGGCCTTCAGCCGCCTCTGGCACGGAGAGCTTCAATCGCTCGACGCCGCAGGAATTGATGCGGCCATCGCGACGGCGCGCATGGCGATGAGCCGCCGCGGGCAGGAGCTGACTTCCGCAGCTGAGCGCCTCCTGCGAGCGGCTGCGCTCGATTCCGCGGCCGATCGTGCGCAGGCCATCCAGCGTTCGGCAGAACGGCGATCCCATCGCCGCGAATGAATCGCTTGCGACGATCATCATCTGCACCGCCGGAATCAGTCGTTCGTCACTGACAGTGCTTCGGGCGATCAACGCCGCTTGCAAGTCTTTGCTTTTCGCGATGCATCCACCAGGCAGTGACTCTCGCTGCGCGGCGTATCTTTCTGGAACGACATGTCCAATCTTCAATGCTCTCTGAGCATTTCCGGTGCGGGGACGAAAAGTCGACTTCATTGGCAAATGCGCAAAAATCGATCCAGCTTCCTTGACTTGCCCATCCTGTGTCATTGAAATAGTCGGATGTCGGGATATGACTTACCCGAGGACTCGACTGCTCCCCCATTCTTGCCGGCGTCACAGACCGCAAACTGGAGCGGAAGAGGTCCAAAGCCGTCGCAGCCCGGTTGGCCCACCGGGAAATTGTCGCGGCCGGATCTCGAATGTTGTCCCGATTGCCAATTCATCCTGCACCTTGGAAGACCACTGAGAGGAGGAACACCCATGCCGCGTAACTTATTGATGATGGTTGCGGCTGCCATTGCCGCGCTGGCAGCTGCGAATGTCGATGCCGGGCATCGACGCGCCTGTCACGGCGCGTGCGGAAGTTATTCATGCGGCGGAGACGCCTGCGGCTCGTGCAATTCGGGCTGCGGCGATGCGGGAGCAGGGGCATGCGGCGAGGCGGCGTACCAGACCGTCGATTGCACGATCATGGTCCCTCAGTACTCGACCGAGTACCGCACGGTCACCAAGACGGCCTACCGGCAGGAGCAGCGCGAGCGGACCTACACCGTGAACAAGCAGGTTCCTTACACCGAAGCCCGCACGCGCACCGTCACCTACTACGAGAATGAACCCCGGACTCGCGAAGAAACGTACACGGTCTTGAATCCCGTCTGGGAAGATCGCCAGCAGACCTATACGGTCAATGTTCCGGTCATCGAGCAGCGCCAAGGAACGCGGACGGTGGCCCGTCCGGTGTGGGAGGACGTCACCCAGGAGTACTCCGTCCAGGTTCCCTACACGGAAGCCCGAACGGCGACGCGCACCGTGTGGGACAACGTGACCGAAGAAAAGCAGCAGACCTACACGGTTCAGGTGCCGTATCAGGAGCAGCGCTCCGCAACCCGCACCGTTTACCGTCAGGTGTCCGAGCAGGTCGAGCAGTCCTATACGGTGCAGGTGCCGTATCAGGAGGAACGGACCGGCCATCGCCCCGTGTGGGAGACGGTCCAGGAAACGGCCTACCGCACAGTGAGCCGTGATCAGGGCCACTGGCAGAATGTGCAGGTTGCCGATCCGTGCAATCCCTGCTGCGTCCGCACGTGCCGCAAGTGGTGCCCGAACGTCGTCGAGGAACAGGTTCCCTATACGGTGTGCAAGCGCGTCTGTCGACAGGAACCGTACACGTACACCGTGACATTGTGCCGACCGGAAACCCGCACGCGGACCGTCACCTGCTGCAAGACGGTTGCGGAAGAGCAGCCGTACAACTACACGGTCACACTCTGCCGGGCGGAAGAACGGGTTCGCACCT
>JAHBXU010000703.1 GCA_019636315.1 Planctomycetaceae bacterium
GGTGCGGTCCAGCGGCGGATACTGGCATGTTGCCGGTCGTTGCCGGGATGGCCACCGCTCGCCGTCAACTGCACCCATCCCAGTTCAGCATCCGGATAGTTCGCACCACCCTGCCACGCGTTGCCCGTAAAGTGCGGCAGCGGTGTGAACCCATCGACCCGTTGCGACTCTTCATTCAACGCACCATAGCCATACTGCCAGTCGGGCGCGGTGATCGGCGGCGGAGGTGTTGCGATCTGCGAAGCCGCCCCCACAAGCTGCAACGACTCGGAGACCTCCACCGCGCTCGGCGTTCGCTGGAACAGTCGCTCAAACAGGATGGTGACCTTCTCCTCGTCAGATGCGACTTCGTTCGTGAGCGCGGCCAATGAGCGCGCCTGCTCCAGCACGAGCGGATGATTCATCAGGAAGAGCGCCTGCTGCGGCACTGTTGTCTCCGGACGCTCGGGCGTGTGGAGATCGGGATTGGCGAAGTCAAACATCCGCAGAATACTGGGGAAAAACTGTCGGTCGACGCGGCCATAGACGGTCCGCCGCACGGGATAGGGCGCTGTGAACATGTCGGCCGGTTTGCCGCCGACACGCACGTCGAGCCGCCCGGAAGCGGCGAGCAGTGTGTCGCGGAACTCTTCGAATGTCAGGCGGTGCTCGTTCATCCGCCACAACAACCGGTTCGCGGGATCCTGCCGCGTCGCCGCCGCGCGGAGCGCTGCATCTTCCGGTCCGAACGACGACTGCCGGAAGGCCGCCGAATTAAGCATCAATCGATGCAGCGTCTTCAGACTCCAGCCGGACTCGATGAATCGCGAGGCGAGCCAATCGAGGAGTTCCGGATGCGACGGCTCCTCCGCACGCGTGCCGAAGTCGCTGGGCGTTGGGACGAGTCCTTCCCCGAAGTGATGCATCCAGACGCGGTTGGCCATGACCCGTGCGGTGAGTGGGTTTGTCGGGTCGATGATCGATGCGGCCAGTTCGAACCGCCCGCTGCCCTGCCCGAATGGTTGGCGATCCTCTCCCGCGATCACGCTCAAAAACTGCCGCGGCACGTCGGCCCCCTGTCGCAGCGGATTGCCCCGCAGCATAATGCGCGGCTCCGACGGACGTTTCCGATCAACAAGCGTCACGGCAAATGCCGGTTCGACGGGCGAATTAATGACCCACCGGTCGACCTCCCCCTGCAATCTCCAGAGTTCTTCGCAGACACTCGTCGGGAAATAGGCCTCCGTATGCACGATCGGCTCGTCGGGAACCTCGCATGGGGCATGCGGTCCATAAAGCACGTGCCGCAATTGTTCGGCGGCCGGATCGTCCAGGGTCGTCGGAAGGTCAGCCTCTCCGGCGTCTTGGACGAGCTTGTTCCACTGCGCATCGATCGATTGGAACAAAGCGGAATACCGCTCCACAACGTCAGCAAATGAGGCCGGCGGCGTCGCGAACTGTTCAGCAACAAGGGGGTTCACCGCACTCGTCGGAGAGTCGTGCAGTTGCTGCGTGACGTCCGGCGACAGCGCCGAGAACTCCTCCGCGGACAAAGCGGCAAACGCGTGCCACGGAACCCAGACGGGGTCGTCTCCGCGCCGGGAATCACGCAGGTACTTCTCCCAGCGGCGAACGAACTCCGGCAGAATGTCGCTCTCCTGGAAAATCTGGTCGAAGCCCTGTGCCGGATATTTGTCGAGTTCCGTTTGGGCGTGCAGGTAGTCGCCGATCCGTTCGCGGGTACGCGCCGAAGACTCGCGTCGCCGCTGGGCGAGTGTGGACTGGAGCTTTTCCTGCCGCGTCTTCAGTTCGGCGAGGTACTCCTCGTTCTCCGGCGGCATGCCCAGCGCGACGGCGCGCTCCGCGCAACTGTCGAACACGCCGTACAACGAATAGTAATCAGCCGTGGGAATCGGATCGTACTTGTGATCGTGACAGCGAGCGCAGCCCACCGTCAGCCCCATTGTCGCGCGGCACACGGTGTCGATCCGGTCGTCGATGATGTCTCGTTCAACGCCGAGAAAGCGGCGGCCCAGCGTGAGGAACCCCATTGCCGCAAGATCGCCCTGCTCGCAATCGGCAACCTGATCGGCCGCAATCTGCAGCAGCAGGAATCGATCGTACGGCATGTCGTCGTTCAAGGCGCGAACCACCCAGTCGCGGTACGCCCACGCATGAATCCAGAACCGCTCCTCTCGTCCGTAGACGTACCCTTTCGTGTCGGCATAGCGGGCGACGTCGAGCCAGTGCCGCGCCCAGTGTTCGCCAAAATGCGGTGAGTCGAGCAGTCGATCGACGAGACGCTCGTACGCCAGGGGATCCGGATCGCTGACAAACCGGGCGACCTCTTCGGGCGACGGCGGCAGTCCCGTGAGCGTGTATGTGAGACGGCGGATCAGCGTGCGGCGGTCGGCCTCCGGCGAGATTGCGAGGTCCGCTTCGTTGAGTTTTGCGAGGATGAAAGCGTCAACCGGATTCCTTCCAAGCGCTGATCCCTCCTCCGCTGGCACGATGGGATCGCGAAGCAGCTGAAACGCCCAATGCTCTTGAGCCGCCATTGCCGAGGGAAGACTGTTCGACAATGCTTCCTCCGGCCACACGGCCCCCTGCCGCACCCACTCGGTGAGCACCGCGATCTGCTGCTCCGTCAGCGGATCGTCCGGGGGCATCTGGACGTCCCCCTCGCGGCGCACCGCTTGGATCATCAGACTGGCCGCTGGATCGCCGGGGACAATCGCCGCACCGGTGTCGCCCCCGTTCAGCAGGGCCGCATGCGCGTCGACGCGCAGACTCCCCTCCTGCTTCTTCGCCCCATGACATCCGCTGCATTTGTCGATCAGCAGCGGACGGACTTCCATCTCGAAAAACCGCAGCCGCTCGTCCTCCGCGCACACGAACGGCGTACTGAGCCAGAACAGTGCGGCGGCGATTCCAAAGCAACGACACATTCGCGACGGCCCCGATGTGATCGAGTATCATGGTGGTTTAGCCGCACATTTCAAATGTGCGGCTAAACCACATACTATAACCGGCCACTGGTGTGTACGCGAGTTCTTCCAGAAACGACTGCCATGCGGATTGCATCGATCGAGGCCATTCCTGTTCGCATTCCCCTCAAGCCG
>JAHBXU010000704.1 GCA_019636315.1 Planctomycetaceae bacterium
GAGCCTCTGCTGCCGGCCGAGGTCGATGAGCTTCTCTCGTTCGTTCCTCAGGTCCAACGCGCCGGCGACGGGCAACTGAGCGGTGGCACGGACCAGGAACGGGCCTATTTCGATGCGGTCGAGAAGCTGCGTGATCGCTCGCAGAAGTTGAGCTATCGTCAGCGGCTCAAGGCCCTGCTGCTGGGCGATCCGGAGCGACTGGGGGCGACGGCCGTTCCCGATGCGAAGAACCCCGCCCGATACAATCCGGAAACCGGCACCTTCACTTCGCCAGACGGGTCGACCGTACTCCTGAAGTACGGCGAAGTTCAGCGGTACAAGGACATGCTGGCCGACTACGAAACCCAGCTTGCGCAGGCTAAAACGGATTACCAGCGGGATCATCTGCAGCGACTTTGGAGCGTCATTCAGCAGGAACGCGCCAAGCTCGTGCAGCCGGTGATTGGACTGGAACGTCAACTGCAATCCGACGCCCGCGGCATGCTTTCACCCGAGCAGCTTGCGGCCGGAAGTTTGCACTGGGAGCGCAAGCCGGTCGATGGCGTGGATGCGATGACCATCTGGGCGTTAATCGGTTTGGGGGGGCTGTTGATTGTGGGCTTGTTCACTCCGTTCGCGGCGGTCGCGGGCGCCGGCATGCTGATCATGTTTTACCTGCCGATGCCCCCCCTGCCGGGAGTCCCTCAGCCTCCCGGTCCGGAGCATTCACTGATCATTAACAAGAACATCATCGAAGCCATCGCCCTGTTGGCGATCGCGTTCCTGCCGACCGGCCGCTGGTTTGGGATCGACGGCCTGTTCGCTCGCTTTTTCCCGCGGAAGGATGGCTGAGCGACATCTGTTTCCCTGCGATTTGCCGTCGATCGTCGCGGAATTTTCGATGAGGCGACCCTCGACCGCATTCTCTCCCGCGCTACAGTTGAAGGAGGTGGGGCCTTAGCGCTCCGCGTCCTTTTTCTGTCATTTTTGAAGGAGAGAAGCTGATGGTTCGGATGATTCTTTGTGGATCGATGCTGGCTGCAATCGCCGCGCCGGCACTGGTCCGTGCGGACAGTATCGAATTAGTGAATGGCGATGTGATTCGTGGCACCGTCGTCTCGGTCGACGAGCGGCAGGCGGTCATTTCGAGCGAGTTACTCGGTCAGCTGCGCCTGGATCGATCCAAGCTCAAGTCGATCCGTTTTGGCGATCAGACCGCATCCGTGCCATCGACGAACGGTCAGCCGCAGACTGATCAGAAGCCGTCCGCATCCCTGGAGGACCTGATCCGGGAATTGACGGGGCGCGGATCGTCAGACGACAAGGCGAAACCCCCTGCCCTGAATCTCGACGAACTGTTTCAAGGAGGCAATCTCGATCTCGGCGGCCTTCAGCAACTGCAAAAGTCCTTGCCGCTGTTGTCTGAGCCGGAAGTCCAGAAGCAGTTCCAGAAATACATGCAAGGTCTGATGTCGGGCGAGATGACGCTCGATGATCTTCGCAACGATGCGGCCGACGTTCGGAATGGCCTCAAGCAGCTTCAGAAGGAACTTGGCCCGCGCGGCCAGGCGTTCGACGGATACCTCGACATCCTCGACAGTTTCCTGAATGAGGCCGCGCCGTCGTCCCCGGAGAGCTGATAGGTAACGACTCACTGATCCTGCTCCCAAGCCGACGGCTTGGCCGTCGAGCAACGGCGGTCAAATCCTCTTGTCTCGCCGGAAGTGCATCGGGCGCGTGCCCGTCAGCGTTCGACGGCAAAGCCGTCGGCTTGGGGTGGCATTGCGTATCGGTCGCGCGCACGAGGGGGAGTCGGAAACAGTGCGTGTACTTGCAGCGGCCCAAGCGGAAAAACACCTAGGTCAAGATTCGCTCCGACACCCGGTGCATCTTGCCTCGCTCGGCCGGGCTTGTCACCGCGCGTTGCAATCATCACTATCTCAGCCTCCGCATCGATGTGCGGAGGCTGTTTCCTTTTCTCAGCGGGTTGACGGACGTCATGCGGATCGGAATTGTCGGATACCAGGGATCGGGGAAGAGCACCGTTTTCGAGTTGCTCACAGGGGTCAAACCGGACATCGCCAAGGCGCACACCGGCCAGGTCGGCGTGGCCATCGTGCCCGACGAGCGGTTCGATCGTCTGGTCGCCATGTTCCATCCCAAGAAGGAAACGCCCGCGCGCATCGAGCTGTTCGACACACCCGGCCTCAGCCGCAGTGATCAGACCGGCAATGCCCAGCGTCTGGGTGTCATTCGCGAAGCGGAAGCGCTGGTGCACGTCGTGGGCGCGTTCAGCGGAGGGGACCCGATCGCCGAGGTGGATGCATTCGTCACGGACCTGGTGCTGGCGGACTTGCAGGTTGTCACCAACCGGATCGAACGGGTTGAAAAGGATCTCACCAAACCGCTGCCTAACCGGGAGCAACTGCGTGCGGAACTCGAAGCTCTGAAGCCGCTCGAAGCGCGGCTTTCGGAGGGAGAAACTTTGCACGAGGTCGAATTCAGCGATCTGCAGCGGCAGGCGACGAAGTCGTTCTCGCTACTGTCGCGCAAGCCGCACCTGGTCCTGCTCAACACGGCTGATGCTGCCGTTGACGCCCCGGTCGTCCAAACGATCGAAGCCAAGGGGTTGCCGGTGTTGTCTGCTCCACTCGGTCTCGAATTGGAGGTGCAGCAGTTGCCGGCCGAGGACCGGGAGCTGTTCGCATCGGAGATGGGTCTGGGGGAACCATCGCAGCAGCGGGTGATTCGAGCCATCTTCGCGATGACCGATTTGATTACGTTCTTCACCAGCGACGAAAAAGAAGTCCACGCCTGGCTACTGGAACGGGGCTCGAACGCCGTTGAAGCGGCAGGAACGATTCACTCCGACCTGGCCCGCGGATTCATCCGAGCCGAGGTCATGAGCGTGGACGACCTGTTGCGGCTCGGTTCCGAGCGCGAAGTGAAAGCCGCCGGACTCCACCGGACCGAAGGCAAAGACTACATCGTCAAGGACGGCGACGAAATCGTCGTGCGGTTCAACGTGTAGCGCGAGCAATCCGATACACCAGAAGGGGAACACACCCTCGAACCCCTACGGCTGAAACACCTTCCGACCGGCAGTTACCCGGCAAGGCCT
>JAHBXU010000705.1 GCA_019636315.1 Planctomycetaceae bacterium
ACGATTTTGAGGAGCGTCGTCGATTCGTTCATCTGGCGTTTCACCGCAGATCGCGCACACGGCGTCGGTAAACGCCCCGTTCAGACGGCGACCGCAGCGGCAGACGTCTCCCACGATTCGTCCCGGTGCGCCCATGACGAGAGCGAACGCGGGCACGTCGTCGACGACCAGGCTGCCAGCCGCGATAAAGCTGTAATCCCCCAGCGTCACACCGGGCAGGATGGTCGCATTGGCGCCGATCGCACATCCCCGGCCGACGTGCGTCGCCGCCAGCCAGTTGTCTCGCTCGGCATATCGTTCCTGCATGCCGGGCATGCGTGGCGAACGAGGGAAGCGATCGTTGGTAAAGGCGACATTGGGGCCAATGAACGCATCGTCGCTGAGCGTGACTCCGTCCCAGACGCAAACGTTGTTCTTCAGCGTGACGTTGTTTCCAACGACCGCGCCGCCTTCGATGAACACATGGTCGGCAACATTGCAATTGGCTCCCAATCGGGCGCCCGGCAGAATGTGGGCGTACGCCCAGACCCGTGTCCCGTCACCGAGCGCGGCTCCGTCGACGATTGCCGTTGGATGCACAAATCCCTTAGACATGGGCCACCGCCACGAGATCGGGCGCGACAAGCTCCTGATTGAGTTCCACGCGCGCGGCTCCGTGCCGCAAGGAAGCATCAGCCGCTTCGAGAACCTGAACAATCTGCAGCCCGTTGACGCCGTCGGTCAGCGAGTCTTCTTCGTCAATGATGCTGCGGATGAATTCCGCGCACTCGGCTTTCAACGGCTCGCTTTCGTTGATCCAGGGACTGTAGGTGTCGCCATACCGGTACGAGTATTGAAACCCGCCAAAGTCGCTCGAATGAGAGGGAGCGTCGATTCCCTTGTTGTAGACTTTGACTTTCTCCTGTTGCAGATCGTCGTAGACCGCCATTTTGCGGGTGCCGACGACAGTCATTTCGCGTTTCTTGTGGGGATCGAGCCAACTGACGTGCACGATTCCCAGCCGATCATCGCGGAAGTGCAGCGTGAGATTGCAGACGTCGTGCACCCGCCGATTGAGATGCGCCAGCCCGGTGCAGCTGACGGCGGTCGGCTGTTCACCCAATAAATGCAGCATGATGGAGATATCGTGCGGCGCGAGATCCCACAACGCGTTGACGTCCTGCCGCACCGGTCCGAGGTTCAGCCGCGTCGAACTGATGTAGCACACCTCGCCCAGCTCCCCGTTGTCGATCAGCTCCCGGAGCTTATTGACTGGCGCGGAATGGAGAAACACGTGCCCCACAAACAACCGGACATTGTTCGCCGCGGCACGTTGAATGAGGTCGCGGCACTCGGCGCTGCTGGTTGCGAGCGGCTTCTCGACAAAGGTGTGCAGTCCGCTATCCAGCGCCCGCGCGGCAATCTGATGATGCGTCTGCGTTGGCGTCGCGATCACCACTGCGTCAACCAGATCCGAGCTCAACACGTCATCGACCGATTCCGTCGGACGAATGCCCGGAAACCGCTCGGTCAGTCGAATCAGCCGGTCCACGTCGCGGTCGCACACCATCGTGACCTTGGAGTTCGGCAGCTCTGAAAAACAACGAACAAGATTAGGACCCCAGTATCCCAATCCAATCACACCGACCCGAATCATCAGTTGGCCCTCATTGGAGATTCAGTATTTTGACACTCCGTCTTTTCGGTCTGCAGGCAAGCTCACGATGTGCGATGCAGACGCGTCACTCCCTTCAGCGACGCCGGTCTGATCACCGGCTGATCGCCCCTGTTGACATTGACAACATGTTTCCGGCCGTCACCCCTTGGTCATGCGGAGGACGACGGGAATGGTTTTCAGCAGGATGGTGAAATCCAGCATGACCGACCGCTGATCGACATACCGCACGTCCAGTTCCAGCATCTCGTCGAACGTGAGTTCATTCTTGCCACTCACCTGCCACAAGCCGGACAGCCCGGGGACCACCGCGAACCGGCGCCGCTGCCACGGTCGATATTCGGCGACTTCCAGCACGTCCGGTCGTGGTCCAATCAGGCTCATTTCACCCCGCAGAACGTTGAACAACTGGGGGAGTTCATCAATGGCCGTCGCACGGAGCAATCCTCCGCCGGGTATCAGGCGCGAATGAAGATCGAGCTTCTTCAAGGGACCGGCCGAATCGGTCAATGACGCCACATACCGCAGATGCTCGTTCGGATCGGTCTCAGTCGTCAGCGTCCGGAATTTCCACATGCGGAACTTGCGTCCGTTCGCCCCGACGCGAGATTGCACAAAGAAGACCGGCCCTCCCGATGTCAGCCGAATCAGCACGGCCGTCGCCAGGAACACCGGCGCCAACATCACCAACAGCAGACAGGCGCCGCTGACGTCCGTCACCCGTTTCCAGGACGGCGTGGGCCGAAACTCCCAGATCTCATCGTCTTGGACGTCCTCTGCCGCGCAGGACGAACTGGCCCGATCGGCTGGGGAAGCCTGAGTCACTATGGACATGCACCCGATCCTTCAATCGCTGATCGATTCTCCGCTCGCAGATCCGTTCACGCGGATGCGTGAAACCAGCGCGGCAGGTAGTCGCGTGTTTTCGTGAGCACCGCGCCGCTCAACTTGGCGTTGGAACGAAGCAATTGTGCTCGGACTCGCTGTGCCGACGCACCGACGGTCTTTTCCGCTTCGACTACGAGCAACACGTGATCCAGCAGGCCGGACAATGACACGCCGTCACTCGACGTTGCGGCCGGAGGCAGATCCACAATCACCAGGTCATACTTCTTCCGCAGGGCTTCCAGATGAACCCCCACACTCCGCGGATCGAGACGCAGTGCTCCCAGCTTGTCCTGGGAAGCGCTCGAGATGACGTCGAAGTTTGGCTGGCTGATGTGCTGAATGCAGTCTTCGGCCTTCGCTTCATGCGCCAGCAGCTCGCGCAGGCCCGGGGCTCCGTTGAGTCGAAACGCCCGCGAGACGAACTTCTGTTCGTTATCCGTGTCGATCAGGAGCGTCGAAAGTCCCAGATCGCGGCTCGCAACGATCGCCAACTGTGCCGCGAGGGTGCTCCCGCCGTTCCCTGGGCTCACACTCAACACACCGAGCGTGGTCGACAG
>JAHBXU010000706.1 GCA_019636315.1 Planctomycetaceae bacterium
TTTTTTCAGTTTGATTTTCGTTGTGATAATGAACCGACTGCACTGCGGTCCACCTCGACCGGTGCCGCGGCGGACTGCGAGGTCGGTTTCGATCCTGGACGCAGGAGTTGCGAACGTCCTCGGGCCCACCCGCGCTCTGCATTCAGACGAGACATTCCCCGATTGAAGTACAGATCGTCCAGAGTCGACAGGTATTCGTCAAACGTTCGTTCCTGGGTCGCCTTCCAGTCGGCCCTTGGCTTGACGATCCCGAGCGATACGAACAATTCGGCGAGTCCCTCGGCGATCAACTGATGCCCGGCGACGGTGGGGTGCACGTGATCGATCAGCCAGTATCCGCCAGGAATGCCGTCTCGTTCCCTCACGCGAAACAGTTCGTCCGCGTCGAGCAGGGGCGTTTCGGTCTCGTCGGCAACGTCAAAAATCGCTTGGGACATCGGTTCCAGGATGCGCAGCGGACACACGTCGAGTTCCTTCGCACGGACGAAAGCCATCCGTGCCTCGTCCATGCGGCCGGCGGCATGATAGCACTGTGCCAGATGATATGCGGCCCCTGCGTGCTGGGGATCAATCTCACAGGCGCGTTCCATCAGCCGGATCGCTTCCGGGAGATCACGGACCTTCGCTTTCAAAAGATCGAACGCTGTTGCTGTCAGGTTGTTCCACTCCTGCCGCTCTGCGTCCGAAAGGTCGCCTCGATGCTCCGATTTGAACGGCGGAGAATCCTTCAGATTGTTGACAGGATTGACAAAGACGAGTCGAACGTTCGCTTCGTGCGTCAACTGCGCGATCCGCCGCAGATTGAATGCAAATTGTTCGATGACGGTCTCGCGCCATTCGGGATCCCAATGGTAATGTTCCAATCCGCCACGGTAATCAAGGAGCGCGTCCACTTCCGTCGGAAGAATAGGGCGCCCCTGCGGCGGCTCGCTCGACGACCGACCCTTCAGTCGCAGGACGCCTTCCCGCATGACCGTGAATGTTCGCAATCGGGCGGCCAGAGACAGCGGCACTCCCTTGATGATGCCTGGATTCTTGAGGTGGTGAAACGTCCGATCTTCCAGGAACTCATTGTGGCCTTCATAAAAGATGATCAGATCGGGCTCGTAGGCCAGCACCTCCTGCAGGATGGGAATCAGCCGAAAGCTCGAATAGGAAACGCCGCCGCAGTTAATGACGTCCCAGCGCCGACTCGGATCGGCTGCTTGCAGACTGAGTTCCAGCCAGGTCGTAAAGGAGGTCTGGATGGCAAAGGGCCGCCCTTGGACGGTCGACCCACCGAGACAGAAGACGCGATACTCGTTCTCGGCTTTCGTGGCCGGGAAGGACTCGGGGCAAAAGAAGTCCTGTCGTGCGGACGGGATCTCGAACCGCGACGTCTTCGGATTGAGGACAAACAGCGGCCGCACGTCCCGAAATCCCACGAATGGGTCATCGTGGACGTCGGGAGCGCCCCAATCCAGCGTCCGGCATAACAGTTCAAACCCAAGCAACGGCGTCAGCCCAAGGATGACGGCCAGGGCGCGAAATGCCCATTGCCTCAGAGAACCGACTTGTTGGCGCGTCGGCACCGTCGACTGTTGAGGAGTTGCCCTCACGTTTGCGTCTCAATCTGCACCGAGCCGTTGGTTCACACCCACCTCCCTCGTCACGCTGAACGCAGGAATGCAGTCCACACCTTGACGGTCCTGCACCGTTCCCCTTTGAAGACGCCACGATTTCGGGAGCGCCGTCAAATCCAGGCGATCAGGCGCGCTCCGTTCGGCAAGTCGTCAGTTCATGTTCATATTAGCAGAAGCCCATGACGTCGCCGACGTTACCGGTATGTGATTCTTTGAGTGGGGGCATCGATCACTTGTTTCAACGTGTGTTGAGGACTGCCACGCGGGCCTCTGTTGAAGGGGATGCACGGCGTCGACTCCAATGCCAATGGGGCGATGGACTTCGATCAAAGTTCACGTGCTCGGACGGTACCGAATGACCGGCCTCGCACGCTCCCTGGACTTCCGGTCGAGCAACGCATCAATTCTCCGGGGGGCGTTTCTTTGAGCAAGGCTTGTATTTTGTCCCGCCGGACGATTGAATAGTGTCAGTGAGGGAGCCGTAATCGCACGACGCGAAACGCAGGGATGCCATGCGGCGGTGATTCGCCTCGATGATGAGGTTGCGGGCATGCTGAGCGTCACCGGTTCGAAGTGGTTGAACCAGGCTTAAAACGCTCCACGATCGGCGATCGGTCGTTTCGCTCCCGGTAATCGCTGTCGCCAACGACATTCGGCAAGCGCACTCCTTGCCGATGGATCCCCTTGGGACGCGGATGGGCACCCGCCATTGCTAATCAAATTGGGCACGACAAGGTGTCTGTGCTTTTATTCCAGGGAAGTTGGGCGGCGGGAAACGTACACCCGCTTCTCTGAGCCGATGTACGGCCCGCAGTCTTTATATTTTGTTGACTCGACTCAAACTGCCGTTTAGAACGATCTATCAGTTACGCGTCAGGGAGGGAGGTCATCATGCGTGTGGAGACGATGTCCCGAACTCATACTGTCAGTTTGGCACCGGATTTCCGAGCGTTGAGGTCGCTGCCTCGCTCTGCCGAGCCGGGGCTGGCCTTGTTGTTTCAAGCGCGCGAATACGCGCGTCAGCTTGTTGAGGATCCCTGGGAGTTTGCCGTCGAGGTCCAGGAACTCAAATCGATCGGGATGACGGTGAACGATTTACGGTGGCTGCTTGTCGGCCATTTTGTCGAACACGCCTGTGATGTGACTCAGTCAGGCGAATTGAACCGTCAGTTTCGGGAAGTCGGTCGATATCGTTTCTCGCGACGGTCATGCTTTGTGCTGACGCCCAGCGGCGTTGCGCTGGCGTCTCAAATCCTTTCGGGGGAGCCGTACCGTCTTTCCACCGTCAACGGGGAATCGATTGAACAGGCTCGCCTCTCTCCGATCTGGGATCCGGTGCGTCATGAATTGACGTATTCGGGCCGCCTGGTGAAACGGTTCAAACAGCACTCTCCCAATCAGGAGGCCGTGCTCACCGCGTTTGCGGAGGAGGGCTGGCCTTCGGGAGTGCTTGATCCTCTCAGTCCATTGGCGA
>JAHBXU010000707.1 GCA_019636315.1 Planctomycetaceae bacterium
GGCACGAAGATCCACTCCCAGGCACGTGGGGGGGGTGAGGCGACCGTCGTCACCGGTTCGCGTTCCTGCACCGGCTCCTCATTGGGAGCCGCGTCCCAGTCATCGGAATTCTCTCCGTAGTGTACTTCGGCATCGGTCTCCGAGCCGGCAACGGCATTCCAAACGGAAACCAGGTGGTTTTCGTCCGCATAGGGCCAATAGGAAGCGAGGGGGTTCTTGGGAATGCGCGACGTCCCGAACAACAACAAGCGATCGGTGCTGGCGAGTGCGCCAAGGCTCACAGCGAATGCAAACAGCCCGAGCGCCGCGTGTGGCCAGCCTTCGGTCAGATCAATCTGATACTGGGCGAGCGCCACGGCGATCAGCACCACGCGAATCACATTCATCGCGCCGGCCCAGAAGATGCCGGATGCCATCAGCAGAATCCCGTGGAGCAGCGAACGCCGCCACCACACCGCCAATATGGCCGCACAGGCAATCATGGCCATCATTGAGACCACGCCGCTGCACGCCTCCTCGACGAACAGCGATCGCGACGGAAACTCCAGAATGTTCCCCTGAGCAAAATGTTCAATCCCCGTGCTGTCGAGCGCAATGGCGCTCAGCTCCGTAGTGAATCGTTGCATCGCCTGAATGGCGGCCAGATCGTGCCCGTACGGAATGCGCAGCATCATCAACAGCAGCGCCCACGGGCCGAACGCCGGCACTCCCAGCCGCAACAGGGCGGCCGTTGATGTTCAGCGACTTGAGCGGCCCGGACGTGATCCTGCCAGGCTGGCGCATGCAGCGGCTCGATTTGAACGACCTGGACTTCGGAGGTCAGCAGGGCCGGCTGCGGCACGTGCAGTTCGGGTCTCGCCGCGGCGAGATCATCCGTCCCGAGCGTGATTCCTCGAGGAGCGTGCAGGTCCGGGGGCGGGGGCGGGGCGTCGTGACGACGAAGACGGTCGCGCGTGATCGACCTAGTGAACGAGCTGCGGCGCAGGGCTTCCCGGAGTTGAGGCTTCGGTGCCTGCGCCGCACGTACCGTGATGCGGCCGTAGGAAACGGCGTCCCGTACGGCATGGGCCGGGCCTTGTCACGAGCCGTGATTGCTCGATCGCCGCCCGGCCCCGGCGACTGCGAATGCGACTGCGGCCGGGTGGTGTCGACCGTGAATGGCCGGCGGCAGTTTGCCACGGCGAGTTGCCGCAAGCGGGCGCAGATGCGACGGGAGGGAGCCTACCGTTCCGTGCGGGGCCCGTCGTGAATGTGATCCGACGGCTGTGATCCCGCTGCGGCGCGTGAATCCACGTGCGGTGATTGTGCCGGCGGCCTCGATCAGGGCAGGCTCCGGACGAAAACGCCGATGCCCGGCCGCCGCCAGCATGCTTGACAGGCGTGTCAACTGCCAGAATACTCCCCTGATGGCTGACGTGGAATTAACGACCGAAGCGCTGCAGCAGTTCGCCGACCTGCCGCGGGGGATTCGGCCGCGAGTTGACGCCATATTCGCCCGCCTGGAGGACTGGCCGGACGTGAGCGGCGCGAAGCCGCTGTCCGGCAAGCTCGCCGGTCACTGGCGCATGCGGACGGGAGACTACCGCGTCCAGTTCTCCGTGCGGGGCGACACGATCACTGTGGACAAGGTCGGCCATCGGGATCGCTTCTATGACGACTGAAACCAAAGATCTGCCGCCCGTGCAGACCATCGACATGGCCGGCGAGCGGTACGTCGTGCTCCGTGAGGCGGACTACTGCCGGTTGACCGGCGAGTCGGGCGAACCGCCGTTGCCGGAACCGAACGCGCGCGGGAACTATCCGGCGCGGGCCGCCGCCTGGGTCATCATGGCGCGGGACATCCTCCGCAGCCGGCAGAAGCTCGGCCTCAAGCAGGAGGAACTCGCCGCGCTGGCGGGCATTCGTGTGGAAACGCTCTGCCGCCTGGAACGGGGCAAGCACGCCCCGACCGTCGACACGCTGGAGAAACTCGACCGCGCCTTGAAGAAGGCCGAGGCCCGGCAAGCGAAGAAACGGACCTGACAGAAACATCGGGACGGACGGAGAGAGTCGACGCTCCACGTCCAAGCGGCTGAGCAGCCAGCGGTTTACTTTGCCTGTGGCCGCCGCGGCTGCCCGGCCGGCCCGATCCAGACGAAGGCACACTGAGGATGGAGTTCTCCCCGCCGTTCGACCGACTTGGCGACACTGAAGACAACCTTCGCAGCCTGATCGAAGACCCTGAGCGTGCGATGCTGCTTCTGCGCGATTGGCTCATCGCGGTCTCCGGAGTGGTCCAGCAAATTGCGTCGAAACGCGACTCGTCCCTTTCGCTCGTCGAACTGGAGTATCCTTCACGACTGCTCAAACAGTGGGCGGACGCTTCTGGCCTGTGTGAGTCCGGCGCAATCGCGGAAGCCCGTTCGCAGGCTGCGGAGTTTCGCGAAAAACTCCTCGTCAGGAATGTCGGCTATGAAGCGTCGCTTCCCGCCTGCAAGCGGTTTTGGGAGGCGAATGGAGTTATTGCGTCGGTCTATCGAGAGTTCCTGAGTTCACCAGATCGATCGACGGCAACACAGTTTCATCAACTGTCCACCGAAGTCGAAACAGCACTCGTAGCGGTACAAGCGGCGATCAACCTGACGCACAACTTGGATCCGGTCCGGAGAGCCTTGGGGCGATCCGATGTTGATGCTGCTCAGCTTCTCGCTGAGAGGGATGAGTCGGTGCGAGGCCATCTCAAATGGTGGACGCAAGAATTGGTTCCTCGCATCGATCGCATGCGCCACTTTGAGAAATTCATCCTCTCCGCGTCGCCGCCGTCAAAGCCTTGCCGCTGGAGGGACCACTGCGCAACGACTTGGCATGGACTGTCGGCTTCAGTCCACGCGCATGCGATTTCAGAACTGCGCTGGTGGTATCAGCAAGACGGACTATTTCCAGATGTGTTGACGAGCATCGAACGATTCGCCCCTCAACTTGTTGCGTCCATCGTACAGGAGCGAGCGACCGTGCTCTCAGCAGCGCACGGGAACCGTTCCAGACAAACTGTTGAAGGCGTCCAGATGATGGATGCGGCGCTCCACCTCTCTGATGGCGACGAAGAAGCC
>JAHBXU010000708.1 GCA_019636315.1 Planctomycetaceae bacterium
TCCGTCTTCATCCGTATCGGCCACGCCGCAGCCACACGCACCCGGAGTTATCTTTGCAGGGTCGCTTGGGCATTCATCGTTGCAATCCAGCGTGCCGTCTCCATCGGAGTCCGTATCCGGCACACCGCAGCCGCAAATACCCGGTTCCGTCTTATGGGGATCATCCGGACAACCGTCGGCGCATTCGGCCTCCGTTCTTCCGCAGCCGCACTCGCCCGGCTCGATCTTGTGCGGGTCGCGGGGGCATCGATCCTGACAATCCGGCGTGCCGTCGCCGTCTGAATCGGTATCAGGTATGCCGCAGCCGCACACACCGGGGGCATTCTTATGAGGATCGCGCGGGCATTGATCATGA
Source organism: Planctomycetaceae bacterium (assembly GCA_019636315.1). Lineage (GTDB taxonomy): Bacteria > Planctomycetota > Planctomycetia > Planctomycetales > Planctomycetaceae > JAHBXU01. The sequence goes on from JAHBXU010000708.1 coordinate 356, forward strand.
CAATTCGGCGTGCCGTCACCGTCGGAATCGGTATCAGGCGTGCCGCAGCCGCAAGCGCCGGGGGCATTCTTATGAGGATCGCGCGGGCATTGATCATTGCAATTCGGTGTGCCGTCGCCGTCGGAGTCCGTATCCGGCACGCCGCAGCCGCACAAGCCGGGTTCGGTCTTGTTCGGATCATCGGGGCAGCGATCCTGGGCGCCGACGGTGGTTCCGGTAACTTCCAGCGTGTCGAAACCGATGAACTCCGTATCGGTGCTGGCGATGATCAGGAAATTCAGCCGTTCCACGGCGCCGGCTTTGATCCCCAACCTCTTCTCCAGGTCCCATTCCTCATCGGTGAAGACCGGCCGGCTGGTCTTCTGGGTGAGCTTGGACGTCAGTGCGGACGATTTCTTGTCGCCCTCAAACTGATCGACGACCTTGACGTCCCAGCGGCCTTTGACTTTGTAGTAGGCCACGATGATGACATAGTCGTCCGCCTTGAAATGATTTTGCTGGCTCAGTCCCTGGCCTTCTTCGGCGGCGGCCCAGCGCAGCTTCAATTTCAGATCCGAGTGCTGGGAAACGTCGATGTCATCGCCGACGGTCAGCCAGCCGATCGTGGTCAGCAGACGCCCGGCCCAATACTCGTTCTCGTTGCCGGTGAAAATGGGCGGATCGACTTTCTTCGGCAGCCGGGCCTTTTTGCCGGGGCCGAGCTTGCCGGAAAGGCTCCAGGTCAGTTCCTGGGCCTGGGACGGTTTCAGCAGGGCCATCAACAGGTAAGTCAAGGAAGGAAACACCTCCCCCTTGATCTGTTTGCCGTTGGAGAAGTCTTCCTTGAAGATGGTCTCCTGGGCGGCGGCCAGTGGGGCTTGAACCAGGAACAGCAGGCAGGCGGCCACGAGTACGATCCATCGAACACATCCAATTCTCATCACGGAGTCTCCATCCAAACGCAGTCTTCGGCAGGCGCGTCCACCGTAACCCGATTCGGTGCACAGCTTCAAAAAAACACGCATCAGCCCATGTGGTTAGACGACCTTTCCACACGAGACGCCGCCCGGAATCAAAAACGGTTTCACGGACTTAGCACCTCAGACGCGGCAGATGGCGACTGCAAAAACTTGTCAAACACCGGTTGAATCGGCAGACGGTGACAGGAAGCGGCCGAAGGGGCGTGGTGGATCCCCTGATCGCCGAGCATGACATCACCCGTTACGGAACCGGTTCGGGACACAATCCGCCCTGCACACTCCCGTGCTTCAGGAAAAGATCGGGACACAGGATGGCCCGTCAGTGATAAAGCGCCTTCGACTCTCAAGCGGCCGGCTGGCGTGCCGATAGGACGGCATGAGCATTGTCATTGGGTTTCTGGTCGTCTCGGCCCTGATCGTCATTCACGAGTTGGGACACTTTGTGGCGGGGCTGCTGTGCGGCATCCGCGCTGTCACCTTCTCCCTCGGCTTCGGGCCGACGCTGTTGGCGTTCGAGTGGCGCGGCACCGTTTACAAGGTCTCAGCCATTCTGCTCGGGGGCTACGTCCGGTTTCGGACCGTGTGCGAAGAGGAACCTGCGCAAAGTCACGGCAATCGCCCCGTGGTGGCGTTCCTGTTCTCCAAGACTGAAGCAGAGCAGCGACTGCTGGCCGAACGTGCCGGAGAGAACCTGTTTGCCGCGCCGCCGGCTCACCAGATGGTCGTCCTGCTGGGAGGAGCCGTCGCCAATCTGGGGACCGCCTTTCTGTGCACGCTGGCGGTTCCGATCTGGTTCATCCACTTCTACGAGTATTCGCCCGATCTGCGGATCGGCGAGATCCGTCACCCCCAGTTGGCCGAAGCCGGATTGGCGGTCGGCGACCGCGTGGTATCGCTCAACGACATGCCGCTGACGACCTGGGCGGAGTATCAAGAGGCAGTTCACAATGCCCACGGGCAGCCGACGACACTCAACGTGTTGCGGCCAACGGATGGAACTGTCGATCAACGTGTGACGCTCGCAATCCCACACATCGAGGCTGCCACTCCGCTCCTATTTCAGATCCGGCCCGTGCAGATCCGAGTCTCAAGAACGATCGGCCAAAACCTGCGCGACACGTTCCGGTTCTGGCAGAAGACTTTGCAGGATGTGCTGGGTTCGGCCGGAATGGTGCTCCGTTCGCCGATCGAGCGTGCATCCGGACCGGTCGAGGCGTATCAGGCGATCGGCATCTCGGTCTCGCAGGGGGCGCTGGACTTTTTGGGGTTCGTGATCGTCGGCAGCCTGACACTCGGCCTCTTCAACCTGCTCCCGTTTCCGGCGACCGACGGCGGCCACCTCGCCTGTCTGACGTGGGAACTGATTACGGGAAAGAAGATTCCGACGTCCATCCGGCGGCCGGCAGAGAGCTTGATGCTGGCGACGTTTCTGGTCCTCATGCTCCTGATGTTGGTCAAAGACCTGCATTCCCTCGGCAGCGGGAAGTTGTTCCGTGACAGTACCGCCGTGCGCTCAAAGAATCACGCGAGGTGATTCGACCAAGTGCTTCGGAATGGATGATTGTCTCACCACGGCATCAGTCCGCTGTTCCAAGCGTCGCCGTTTCAAGCGCGTCGCCGTCGGCGACACCGCATTGTCTTCTCTCGAAAGAATCAGCCGGTCCCGATCAGAGTCCAACCACGGACGCAGCCACTGTTCGGTCTCCGGCCGGGTGAGAAACCGCATGTCGTTGTTCGCCATTGCATGCGGGATCACGCTC
>JAHBXU010000709.1 GCA_019636315.1 Planctomycetaceae bacterium
TGCGGTGACGAGTTCGTCAATCGACGCGATCAGACGCGTCAGCAAGAGCTGCAGCTCGTTCCGTCGCTCCTCGCCGGGGACCACACCGAAGAGCGCACGGAAGGCCTCGCCAACTGTACGGGCGCGGCGAACCCGGTCGAATACGGGGGCGGCCGCAGGGGCCGCCACCCCCGAGTCAAGCAACTCGTCCAGCAGCGACCGGTCCCACTCGGTTGCGGTCGCCGCTTCGATGCCATGCCGGCTCGATGGCTCGGTCTGATGCATGAGCCCTATCGATTCAAGCGGCGAACGCCGCCTTCAGGGACTGTCGCCAATAAGTCTCTCACACTGCTGCAAGAATGATGCTCAACCGCCGCCCAGCTTGGGAATTTTGGCGACCATCCGCATGGAGGTCGTCAATTCCTCCAACTGGAGCCACGGCCTCATCCAGCAGACGGCGTTGTACGAACCCGGAGCGCCGGGGATCTCCTCCACTTTGACTTTGGCTTCCGCGAGCGGATACTTCGCTCGCTGGTCCGGCGGGGGATTCGGGTCTGATGTCACGTAATTGTGAATCCAGCGGTCCAGCCATTTCTCACAGTCGGTGGCTTCCATGAACGAGCCGATTTTGTCGCGAGCGATCACCTTGAGGAAGTGTGAGAACCGCGACGTCGCCATGATGTACGGCAGGCGTGCGGAAATGGCGGCGTTGGCGGTCGCTTCCGGACGGTCGTATTTCTTCGGCTTCTGCGTCGTCTGCGCACCGAAGAAAACAGCGTAATCCTTGTTCTTATAGTGCGAGAGCGGAAGAAATCCGCAGTCGCTGAGTTCTTTCTCGCGACGGTCAGTGATCGCGATTTCCGTCGGACATTTGAGATCGAGGTCGCCGTCGTCCGATTTGAAAATGTGCACCGGCAGGTCTTCGACCTTGCCGCCGTTTTCGGCGCCCCGGATGGCGGTGCAGAACCCGGTTTTGGCGAAGGCATCTGTGAGCCGCGCACCATAAACATAGGCGGCGTTCATCCAGCAGTACTCGTCGTGATCGACCGGAATCGACTCGCCGTTCGGGCCGAGGGGAACCTCCTCAAAGTGGAACTCCTCAATGGGCTTGGTCGCAGCCCCGTAGGGTAGTCGCGCGAGTGTGCGCGGCATCGTCATTGTCACGAACCGCGAGTCTTCCGTATCGCGGAACGAGTTCCATTTGATGTACTCCTTGCCCATGAAGATCTTCTTGAGATCGCGCGGCTTGGAGAGCTCAGTCCAGGAATCGAACCCGAACAAGCTTGCGCTGGGGGCCGTAATGAACGGCGCGAACGCCGCGGCCGCCACGTTCGACATCTTGCTGAGCGCGGCAATGTCGTCCGGATGATTGGTGAACTCATAGTCGCCAATCAGCGCACCGTACGGTTCACCGCCCGGCATGCCGAATTCGGACTCATAAATCTTCTTGAAGATGGTGCTCTGGTCAAACTCGATGGCCTTGTCGAGATCCTTGGCCAACTCCTTCTTGGAGATGTTCATCAACCTGATCTGGAGGTCGGTCCCCGTCTCGGAGTTCATCACCAGATAGTGCAACCCGCGCCAGGTCCCTTCGAGTTTCTGCAGATCGGGATGGTGCATGATGGCCGCCAATTGCTTGGAGACCACGGCATCGATCTTTCCGATCGCGCGTTCGAGGGTGGCATACAAGTCCTTGCTGAACTCGATGGTGCCGCGATTCGCCTCCTCGACCAGGGTGCGAATCAGTTCCTGGGCCCGGTCCGGTTCGGTCTGCTTCGTGGCCGCAATCGCCTTGTCAAGCAAACTGGCGGACTCGGTCACCTCAGCCGAGGCGGCCTGTGTTTCCTGTTTCTGCTGTGCCATGATTTCCCTCAATGTGTGAGAGAGAAGTGACAATCACAAATGCAAAGTTCTCGACGCGCCCGCGATTGATGTCGAATCTCTCGATGGTCACCTGAAGCGTTGGCGAGGGGGGGCAGCCTGCTTCCTCGCAGACACTTCGGGTGACAAAGAGATGCTCCGGGGCGAAATCTCAGCGACCGATTTCTTCGCGAAGGTCTAGTCCTTCACGTCCGTTCCCAACTGTTCTGCGAGCTTGTTCAGATCCTCAGTGTTCTGCAGCACATCTCCCAGGATCTTTGAGAGATCCCGGCTGCGATCTGCTTTTGACTGCAAGTCGCGCAGCCTGTCGCGGGTTTCCAGCAGCTTCTTCAGCTGCGGCACCTGCTCCGCGATCCGCACGGGGTCGAAATCATCCAGCGAGTTGAACGCGAAATCGAGCGACAATTGAGCATCATCGTCGCCCATCGTGTTATCCACCCGGATGTTGACGCCCGGCGTCATGCGTTTCATCACATCATTGAAATTATCGCGGTCAATGGTGATGAACTTGCGGTCTTCGAGATCGGGCAGCGGCTTGGTGGGGTTCCCCGAGAAATCCCCCATGACGCCGACCACGAACGGGAGTTCGCGAAGAACTTCGGCGCCTTCCGTTTCCACTTCGTACGTGATGTGCACGCGTGGTTTTCGGACCCTCTTCAGCTTCTGATGAACACTCTCCGCAGCCATAGTGACACCTCTTGGAGTAAGCCGCGTGGCAGGACGAATGCCGCCGATGATGACGAAACGTCGCGCAGACTGACGTTGCCGCGCCCTTCAGGCCAGCAACTCGATGACGGCGGCGAGGGAACCGCGCCTTCGATGTTCACTCGTTCTTCTCTTCCTCAACTCCTGTGCGTCGAAAGAGTTCGCGCCGAACGGACGGATCTTCAATCAGGTGACGCATCAGATCAGCGAACGTCATCGTACGCCAACGGATGAGCTGTCGCAAGGCAGGTCCGATCGGAGAAAGCGGCTCCGACGTCTCGAAAAACGTCGCGAGTTTGCCCAACAGGCGAAACGCATCCTCGCGCGTCTCCAGGCGATCTGCCCCAGGCGTCGACGACGACGTGGACGATTTCGACGGCGCCGTTGCTTCTTCGGACGCGTCGGATTGGTCCGCTCCGCCGGAGGTCTCGATTCCGACATCGCTCGCCAATGCGCGTATCCGACGCTGGCAGTTGTCGAGTTCGTCCAGAATGCGCGAGAACGACGG
>JAHBXU010000071.1 GCA_019636315.1 Planctomycetaceae bacterium
CAGGTAAAACTGTTGCCGCGATAAGCCTCGGGCAACGCGTCCCCACGATAGATCAACAGGCCGCACGCGGCCGTGAACTGGTTGGCGTGCAGGTTGGAGGTCGTCCAGATGCGGCTGATGGGATACAGGCGTGATGCTTCGGCCGCGGGCGATACGACCTCGCGGACCTCAGCGACCGCCAGATTCGGATTGCGGCTCAAGTAACGGTCTTCCAGCACAATGTGATCGCATGGATTCCGATTGCTGCAGATGAACCGGTTGCCGAAGTCATCAAAACACAGTCCGAACTGGCCGACGCCGGAGACGGATTCGTAGGCGCCGGTCAGGGGATCGAAATGAAAGTCGCGGCCGCTGAGTGATACCGGCTGGGCCTTGGTCGACCAATCGGGCCGCGCGGCCGCCACCTCACCGCCGCGCAGCCCGCTGGCGATATAAATCGTGTTGTCGAGCCCGAGCGTGGGATGGTTGGCGCGCAGTTGAGGATTGTCCTTCTTGAAGCCTTGGAACCAGACTTGTCGTTCATCGGCATGGCCGTCTCCGTTGGTGTCGCGAAGAAACAGCACCTCACCATTGGTCGTGACCAACAGCCCGTCCTTCCACAACATCAGCCCGTTGGCGAACAGCAGAGAATCGGCGAACGTGATCGGATCGGTATACCGTCCGTCACCATCTGCATCGGAAAGCACGCGCACGCGCGAGAGCGGCGGGCCGTCCTCCGGCGGCCCGTTCGGATAGTCGGACATCTCGACCACCCAGAGTCGCCCGTCGGGACCGAACGCCATCGCCACCGGGTCGATGACGTCCGGTTCACAGGCGACAATTTCGATCGCCAGATCGTCAGGAAGCTCAAACATGCGCACCGCCTGAGCCGCTTCGACCGGCCCGGATCGTGTCAGACCTTCTACCGACGACTGGGCCTCGGCGGCGGGTCCACCGATGCACATGGACATCAGGATAACCAGACCTCGCGGCATCAGGCTTGAAGCGCCGCAGGCGGTCGACTCGTGCAGAGGACGATTCATCGGTAGACTCGTAGCGGGCGGACGCCCAGTCGTAAAGTTTTGATTGACGGTGGGACGCTCCGGATGATCGGCAGACGGACGCGTTCGTGCAAGGATTACCAGAGAGACGCGGATTGATGAATCAAACTGTTCAACGGATGGGACTCTCGCTGGCACGGTTCGCTCTTTCCGCCTGGGTTGGAGCGGCGATTTTGTTTGTCATCGACGGAGTGCGGCTGGTGACGTCGGACGCATTTGACTCCACCGGCCGCGACAACATCGCTCTGATTCGCTTTCCGTTGTACTACGCGATGGGCGCTGTCTGTCTGACGATCGCCGTAGGCAGCCTGGCGGCCGCGCGCGGCGTTGTCGGAATGAGCGGTCGCCGCTGGACGGCCATCCTGCTTCTCACGCTGATCGCGGCGTGCGTGATGTTGGGCGACTACGTCTGGGTTTATCTTCCGTTGTCCCGGATGATTACGCCCCCCGGCGCGACACGCCCGGAAAGCTTCCAGACGCTGCATCAGGCCTCGGAAGCCGTCAACACGATCCATATCGGTTTGTGCCTGTTGGCCGTCGGGTTGTGCAACTGGCCACTTTCTCTGCGGGCGTCGTTACCGTCGGACTCGCGCGGCGGATAAGTTCGCAACACTTCGACACAGCAGTCTCAGAAGTGCTTGGCGGTTGAGATCGAGTCGGTTGATCGGACGTTCGGTGACGCGAAGCGTCCGCGAGGGATCAATCCCCAATCCTTCGCTGACGCTCCGGTTTTTTTGTGGGGTTCAACGACAGGAATCCACTTCCCCAATTGACGGATTGTCGCGTGGCTCGTCAGTAGCCCACGGCTGCGCCGTCTTTCCGGGGCTCGGTGCCGCCGCTCAGCGTGCCGAGGTCGTGGTGGATCATGATGGCCTGATAGCCGCCGAAGGCCCCGCCGCGTTCGCGAACGACCTTATGTCCGCGTTGCTTGAGCTGTTCAACGACGGCTTCGCTCACGCCCGGCTCGACGGCGACGCGCCCCCCGCCTTCTTCCATCGGCTCGCCGGTCGGTTGTGCCGACCCGCTGTGTCGCACGCGGGCCGCGTCTCCCGCTGACTGCACATCCATTCCAAAGTCAATCATGTTCACGAGCACCTGCACGTGTCCTTGCGGCTGCATATCTCCCCCCATCACGCCAAAGACGAGCCACGGCTTGCCCTCTTGGGTGACCATCGCCGGAATGATCGTGTGGAACGGTCGTTTGTGGGGATCGAGACGGTTCGGATGCTTCTCATCGAGGGCGAACAGGGCTCCACGATTCTGGAGGACGAAACCGGTCTCTCCGGCCGTCATCATCGAGCCGAACCCAAAGTAGTTGCTTTGAATGAAGGAGCAGCAGTTGCCGTCCTTGTCGACGACGCACAGATAAACGGTGTCGCCGTTTTGCAGGAGCGGGTCGCCGTGCGGGACGTCGACAGCCGCTTTGTTGGGGTCGATGCGCTTGCGTTGCCGCGAGGCGTACTCCTTGGAAATCAGTTGCGCCACTGGCACTTCCACGGCGGCCGGATCGGCATAAAACCAGGCACGGTCGGCGAAGGCGAGCTTCTTGGCTTCGATGAACAGATGCAGATATTCCGCCGAGTTGTGCCCCATCTCCTTGATGTTGTACGGCTCCAGCAGGTTCAGCATCTCCAGCGCGGCAATCCCCTGTCCATTCGGGGGAAGCTGCCAGATGTCATATCCCCGGTAGTTCGTCGAGACCGGTTCGATCCATTCCGACTGATGGTCGGTGAAGTCCTTGTGGGCAAAGTACCCCCCGTTGGCTTCGCTGAATGTCACGATCGCATGCGCGATCTCGCCGTTATAGAACGCATCGCGGCCTCGCTCGGCGATCAGCCGGTAGCTGCGGGCGAGGTACGGATTTTTGAACAGCTGACCGGTCTGTGGTCCTTGTCCGTCGATGAGGTAGGTCCGGGCGGAGTCGGGATGTTTTTCCAGCTCTTTGGCCGAGCCCCGCCACGAGGCAGCGATCAGCTCACTGACTGGAAAACCTTCCTCGGCATAGGCGATGGCCGGCGCCAGGATCTGCTCGAGTTCCATCTTCCCGAAACGTTCGCGCAACTCCTGCCAGCCGTCGACGCATCCCGGCACGGACCAGGAAAGAGGGCCTTTCGTGGGAATTCGGGCCAGCCCCTTTTCTTTGAAGACGTCGCGGGTGAGTGCCCAAGGGCTGCGTCCGGACGCATTCAAGCCATACAACTGTTTGGATTTTGCGTCCCAGTAGAGCACAAACAGGTCCCCCCCGATGCCGCAGCTCATCGGTTCGACCAGTCCGAGCATGGCGTTGGTGGCGATCGCCGCATCGGCCGCATTGCCGCCCGCCTTGAGGATGTCCAATCCCACCTGTGCGGCGAGGGGTTCGCTGGTCGCCACGATGCCGTGTTTGGCCACCACGGCCGAGCGGCTCTTTCGCGGATTGCCTGCCGGCCGATCGTAAGGGGCCGCATGGACCTGAGATGCTTCCTGGGCCATGCCTTCTCCGCTTGCGGTGGTCAAGGACAACACACTCCAACCCCACACCAGCCAACAGACGATCGTCCGGACATTGTGCATAGAACGTTCCGCGCTGACGACGAAGAAATGCTGCCTCAGAACTGCCCCCGTCTGAGTTTGGCGGAGCGGTCGCGGGACCGCAATGTTGGACGAGCACAATCTGACCGGAATCTCGAATCCGAGTGGATTGCAGGGGGTTTCAGAGCACACGCTCTTCCGGGAAGGCCGTCCGCGAGTCCCCACGTCTCCAGCAGTTCACCACCCACGGCGCCGGCGAGAAACTCCCGGCGTCAGACTCATCAACGCGTCCTTGCTGACGCTTCGGGTGACGAATCCTGGCGGTAGAACGGCACGACATAGGGGCCTTCGGGAATCACGGCGATGCGGCGGTCCGGGCTCCTCAGCAGACTGGTCTTCACGGCTTCATCCAGCGAGGTGATGACCTCGACGCCGGTCCACTGTTTCTCCCGGTCACTCAGGCCTCTGGTGAACAGCCGGATGTTGCCAATGGCCTGCGGTTTGAGAAGCATCTGCGACTGCCATTCATCGATGTCGGCATGCGATTTTCTCAAGATGGAGTCGAGAAACGCCGCACGCCCCCGTTGGACGAGTCGCTGCTGCGAAGCCGCGAATTCTGGTGAACCCATCCCTTCCGAACACTCTGAGGCGATGATCAGATCGCCGCCTGGAGCGAGGATGTCCATCGCGGCCACCATGCCTTTGATGGTCTGATAGTACGTCTTGTCCAGCGGATATCCGGCCGCACTGGTGACCACGGTATGGAATCGTTGCGGGAGGCTCACTTCGCTGAAGGGCCGGGTGAAGTCGACGGCTTCCGCGTGGCTCGCCAACACGTCTCCGAAATTGACAAACGACAATCGGCGCTCCTCGTCGATGACCGTATTGAGCGCCAGGACCTGTCCCAGCATGCGGATGATCTCCAACTGCTCCTCATGCAGAGGATTTTTCTCAAAGTTGCAGTTGGAGGCCGCGGGATCGGCCATGAAGCGGGCACTGTGAAATGTCGTGATCGTTTCCGCATGCGCCAGTCCGGGCGCGACGACCTTGCGCCCACCGGAGTACCCCGCCATAAAGTGCGGCTCAACCAGCCCGGTGACAATGCGGACGTCCGCCTCCACGAACCGGCGATCGAGCCTGACCACGGTGCCTCGCGTTCTCGTTCGCCCGATGTCGACATGCTGTCCATCGTCCCGGGCAAAGTGATTGGCGACGCGGACCGTTTCGAGCACCCAGGGATCGCCAACCAGTTCGGCCAGTTCTGGCCCTTCGTTCGGCCGGTGCAGTCCGGTGGCGACGAGGACGCAAATGGCGTCCGACCTGATGCCGGCGTCCATCAAGGATTGGATCAGCGGCCGCAGAAACAGATGATTCGGGACCGGGCGGGTGATATCGCAGATCGCGATGCACGCACTGGCGGCGCCCCGCGCGAACTCGTTTAACGGTGCACAGCCCACCGGCTGGGCAAGGGCTTGCGCAACCGTCCGCAGAGGGTCGGGGAGCACCGGCATTGCCGGCTTTCGCACAATCGTCACATGTGCATCGTCGGGCAACCGGGTCGAGATCGTGCTGCGGCCGTATCGGAGTTCAACCTGCATTATCTCATGATTCATTTGGTGCATGCGGTACGTCGCCAATCGGTTGCGGCCGGTCACCCGGAACTGTCGCTGCACCTTGGCCAGTGAGGCAGGGTGATCCAGCAACCTCACCGGCGGCGCGTTGATGGGCGGCCGACGATGATGCGTCGTGGGACATTCTTCGATGAAATCCGGTCGTCATAGCGCTTCCTCATGTGCGCGGCTCTGAAGTCATGGGAGCGTGCAACAGTCGCCTCTCACTCGCTGACATTTTACACATCGGGGACGAAGGTGCCTGTCGTTGCAACCCATGGAATCGTCGGACATCATTGACATCACTCAATAAACCGTCCAATCTGCAGTCGCCCACCCCACACTGCGAGATTCCCCCGCAAATGCTTATGCGAACCTCCAGGCACTCTCTGGCGACCGTCGCGGCATCCATCATCCTGTCGATGCAAATGACGTCGGGCCGCGCGGACGAGCAATCGCCGAAGACGAACCGAACGATCAGCTTTGATCGCGACATCCGGCCGATCCTGTCGAACACATGCTATGCATGTCACGGTCCGGATGAGCAGGTCCGCCAGGGGGGCGATCCGGAACTGGGCGGGTTGCGGTTGGACACCAGGAGCGGTGCGTTTGCAGCGTTGGGAGGCGATCGGTTTGCCGTGGTCGCAGGGGATCCCGCGACGAGCGAACTCGTGCGGCGGATCTGGTCGACGGATGACTCTGACGTCATGCCGCCTGCCGATCATCTCATTCAGCTCACCGAAGAGCAAAAGGAACTCTTGACCGAATGGATCCGCTCGGGGGCCGAATGGAAGGAACACTGGGCCTATACCAGACCGCATCGGTGGACGCCCCCCGATGTCGAACACGGCGATGAGGTCGGCAACTGGATTGATCGCTTCATCGTCGCGCGGCTCCAGCAGGAAGGGCTGACTCCCTCTCCGGCGGCGGACAAGCGGACGCTCATCCGCCGGCTTTACTTCGACCTGCTGGGACTGCCGCCGCAGCAACACGAAGTCGATGCGTTTCTCAGCGACGAAAACGACGACGCCTGGGAACGTCTCGTCGACCGACTACTGGATTCTCCACACTTCGGCGAGCGTATGGCGATTTACTGGCTCGATCTGGTTCGCTACGCCGACACCGTCGGCTATCACGGCGATCAGGACGTCAGCGTTTCTCCATACCGGGACTACGTCATCCGCGCGTTCAACGGCAACATGCCGTTCGACCGTTTCACCCGCGAGCAGTTGGCCGGTGATCTGCTGAAGGACGCAACGCAGGATCAGAAGATCGCCTCGGGCTACAACCGTCTGGGGATGATGTCGGCCGAAGGGGGCGTGCAGCCCAAGGAGTACCTGGCCAAGTACGCTGCTGACCGGGTGCGCACGGCGTCCGTCGTCTGGCTCGGGTCGACGATGGGCTGTGCCGAGTGCCACGACCACAAGTACGACCCATTTACGACGAGCGACTTCTATCGATTCGCATCGTTCTTTGCGGATATCAAAGAGCAAGGGCTGTATGGCGGCGCATTTGTGGACGGGAAATGGGGGACAATGCTCGACGTCACCGACGAGGAACTCCCAACTCTTCTCGCACCCATTGACGCGCAGCTCCGCATTCTCGAACAGACAGCCGCCACACAGACTGCGGAACTCTCGGCAGCGCAACAGGCCTGGGAGGACGAGCTGCGTGCAAACGTCACACCCTGGGAGCTGCTGACGCCAATCGATGTCGCGGCTCTCCATGGAACGGAGTTGACCGTCCTCAATGACGCTTCGATCCTCGCCTCGGGACCGCTCGGAGACCAGAATTCCTACACCATCAAGGTCGAGTCGCCGCTGGCGGGGATCACGGGATTTCGCATTGAGCTGCTGCCGCACGAATCGTTGCCGAAGAATGGCCCCGGCCGCGCGCCGGGTGGATCGTTCGTGCTCACCGAATTGACGGTGGAACGAGCGCCATCGGAAGTCGACGGGACGCCGGAGCGCATCGCGCTGCAGAACGCCATTGCGGACTTCGAGCAAACCGCCGCCGCGGAGATGAACCCATACAAAGTGTGGAATGCGGCAAGCGTGATCGACGGTGACGACAAGGGCCGCGCCTGGGGGTGGGCCGTTTCGCCACAGGAAGGTCGATCGCATCAACTCATCGTCGAGGCAGCGGCGCCGCTCTCTTCCCGCGAGGAGTCGAATCCGGCGCTGACATTCCGACTCGATCAGAACCTGGACATCCTGCCAAACTTCACAATTGGCCGATTCCGCCTGTGGGCCACAACGGCGCCGCAACCACTTGCCGTCGATCCGCTGATGAAGCTGCCGGACGACATTCGCAATCTCATCACGACCGCCGACTCTGACCGCACCGAGGAGCAGCAGAACACACTCGCGACATTCCACCGAGGGATCTCGCCATTGCTCGAACCGGTGCGGCAACAGATCGCTGAGCTCCAGAAGGAGCGAGCGGCCGTCGTCGCGGCCCACACACGGGCGACGGTGGTCACTGTGGCTGTCGATCCACGCGAGATGCGCGTGCTGCCGCGCGGCAACTGGATGGATGACAGCGGTCCCGTGACCCAGCCGGGAGTCCCTGAGTTTCTCCCTCAGATTGAGAAAGATGCGCGCGCGAATCGCCTGGATCTGGCGGAGTGGATCACGTCCCCGGAGAACCCGCTCACCGCGCGAGTGATGGTCAACCGCTTCTGGAAGATGCTGTTTGGTACGGGGCTTTCCAAGGTGCTGGATGATGTCGGAGCCCAGGGAGAACCGCCGGTGCATCCGGAACTGCTCGACACGTTGGCGGTCGAATTCACGGACGGCGGATGGGACGTCAAATCCCTCATGAAGCTGCTGGTGATGTCGGCAACGTACCGGCAGTCGTCGTTGCCTCGCCCCGGGCTGCGCGAGATCGACCCGTTCAATCGCCTTCTGGCACGACAGTCCCGGTTCCGCCTCGACGCGGAACTTGTCCGTGACAACGCCCTGGCCGTCAGCGGGCTCTTGGTGAACAAGGTCGGAGGCCGGAGTGTGAAGCCGTATCAACCGGACGGCCTGTACCGGCATTTGAACTTTCCACCTCGAACTTACACGGCCGATACGAATGAGAATCAGTATCGCCGCGGGGTGTATACACACTGGCAGCGACAGTTTCTCCATCCGGCCATGAAATCGTTCGATGCACCGGCCCGCGAGGAATGCACGGCGGAACGCCCCCGGTCGAACACACCGCTCGCAGCGCTCGTGATGTTGAACGATCCCTCCTATGTGGAAGCGGCACGTGTTTTCGCAGCGCGGGCCCTCAACGAGCCGGGCCTGTCAGAAGGCGAACGCATCGACTGGATCATGAACCATGCCGTCGCACGACCGGCCAGCGAACGTGAGGTGGAGGTGCTGTGCGGCCTGCTGGAGTCGCAGCGTGACAGGTTCTTGCACCACCCTGAAGCGGCAATGCAACTCCTGACGACGGGACTCACCGCGGCCCCCTCCGACCTCGACCCGGTGGAACTTGCTGCCTGGACGTCCATCACGCGAGCCGTTTTCAATATGCACGAATTCATCACCAGAAACTGATCGCCGGCAACGCAGGGGAGCTTCCCTTTGCAATCGGAGCATCGCAACGAGGCGTCAACCCCACACCGCGATGATGTGCTGGAGACATCCCCACCAATGCGTCCCGGAACGATGTTCAGGACGGTGACGGCCATTGAAGCAGGCACACAACGATGAACTCATTCGATCTGATGCAACGTCATTCGTGCCGTCGGACATTCCTGAGGCGCGGGTCGCTCAGTTTGGGCGCAGCAGCGCTCGCGGGCCTGCTCGGCTCGCCGCGGTTGCGGGCCGGCGACGCGGCGGCATCTCCCGATGACGTCCCCAGGTGGACCGGAGTCCTGCCGGCGCTTCACTGCCGGCCGCGAATTCGCCGCGTCATTCATCTGTGCATGGCGGGCGGTGCGTCGCATCTGGAAACGCTCGATCCAAAGCCCCGGCTGGCCGAGATGGACGGTCAGCCGATGCCCGAGTCATACACCAGGGGGCGGCAGATCGCGCAACTGCAGGGCGCCGAACTTAAGTGCCTCGCGCCGCAACATGCCTTTCATCGGCACGGCGAATCCGGACTGGAAATCAGCGCCATCCTGCCGCACATCGGATCAGTGGCCGACGATCTGTGTCTCATCAATTCGATGCAAACCGACCAGATCAATCACGATCCGGCTCACACTCTCATGAATACCGGGTCGGGAGTCTCCGGCCGTCCATCAATGGGTTCCTGGCTGCTCTACGGCCTGGGGAGCGAGTGCGACGATCTGCCTGGATATGTCGTGCTCACTTCGGTTGGCGGCGGTCAGTCGCAGCCCATCGCCGCGCGTCAATGGCATAGCGGATTTCTTCCCAGCCGCTTCCAGGGGGTTGAATTTCGCTCGCAGGGAGATCCAGTGCTCTATGTCAACAGTCCGCCGGGCGTGGGACTCGACGGCCAGCGCGAAGTGATCAATGCCGTACAGGCGCTGAACCGCATCGGCGACGAGACGTTCCGCGATCCCGAAATCACGACCCGCATCAGTCAGTACGAACTGGCCTTCCGCATGCAGACATCTGTTCCCGATCTGATGGACATCTCGGGCGAGCCGCAGCACATCCTCGATCTGTACGGCACCGCCGGCGGGGACGGGTCATTCGCCTCGAATTGCCTGCTGGCTCGCAGACTTGCTGAGCGCGGTGTGCGATTCATTCAGCTCTACCACCGGGGATGGGACCATCACGGCGGCATCAAGAGCGGCTCCGAGGTTACCGCCAGGCTCGTCGACCAGGGGACGGCCGCGCTCATCAAGGACCTCAAGCAGCGGGGCATGCTGGACGAGACGCTGATCATCTGGGGCGGTGAATTCGGCCGCACTCCGATGGCCCAGGGGAGCGGACGCGATCACCATATCATGGGCTTCTCGACGTTTCTCGCCGGCGGCGGCGTTCGCGGCGGCACCCGTTACGGCGCCACCGACGAACTCGGCTATGCGGCAGTTGAGAACCCCGTCCACGTCCACGACCTGCACGCGACCATGCTGCACCTGTTCGGCATCGACCACGAGCAACTCACTTACCGTTTCCAGGGCCGCGACTTCCGGCTGACCGACGTTTCCGGCCATGTGATCGAAGCGATCCTCACGTGATCATCGTCTGAAATTGACTCGCAGCAGCTGAATATCCGTCGCCCGAAAGGTCAGTGCTGGGTCAGTCTCCTCATGACGGGACTTCGTGGGTGAGCATGAACAGAAAGTGCCAATGACCCCCTGGCGATGCGGGGATCGCCGTGCCACCCTATTGTGCGCAATGATGGAACTGCCCCGCCGCTGCGACGTGTGTAAGGGAAGCCTCAAGACGCCCTCGTTAACGTATCGAGGTGCGACTTGCGGGCGGATTGAACGCGATGAGCCGGGCTATCGGACC